>NZ_DJBE01000062.1:0-75591 GCF_002429925.1 Acinetobacter sp. UBA5984 | reverse complement strand
GGACTGCGTTCTAGTCAGGCACGTCATCATTTACAGGCTTGGCTGAACGCTTGGGAAGTCGGACAGACCCAGCCGCTGGTATTACCAGCCGAATTGCTGATGAAAAAGGCCTGGGAATGGACCGAAAATGAACAGGGGCAGATCACCATTGCTGAGATGCAGGAACTGCTAAAAGCCTGGAACAACAGCTATGAAAGTGCCAAGCCTTTGGCCAGCGATGAATCCAGCCAGTTGCATCAGGACTGGCAGTTTATTTTGCAGGATCAGGACCCGGATCTGGCCTTGCAACGCTGTTGCCATGATTTTGCCCATGCGCTATATGCGCCAATTCATGAACATCTGGAATGGATAAAAGAATAATGACCATGTTACCCAACCAGAACAAAAAGATTTCAACCAATCCGATTCAGGACATGCGCTTTAGCGGCCTGCACTGGATTGAAGCTTCCGCGGGGACCGGTAAAACCTATACTTTATCCAGTTTGATGGTACGGATTTTTCTGGATCAGTATTATCCGCATCAGGTCATTGCGACGACTTTTACCCGTAAAGCCACGGCTGAACTGAAAAACCGGGTACGTCTCAGAGTCGAGGAAACGCTGGCCTTCATTCAGCGTCATCAGGAGCTGAATTCGGTCGAAATCACCGCCAAAATCCAGACTGAATCGGATCCACTGTTTCAGCAGGTATTAAAAGATTATGGCTCACGCATGGATTATGCCCGGCGCCGTCTGCGTCTGGTACTGAACCAGCTGGATGAGCTGTTTGTCGGAACGCTGGACAGCTTTAGCCAGAAATTATTGCGTGAATTTGCCTTTGAAAGCGGCAAGATTGAACGGGCGGAACTGACTGAAGATCAGGACCTGTACATTCAGCAGTTGATTCATGATGTGCTGCGGGAATGGATCCAGCAGCAGCCGCAATATATGGTCAATCATCTATATCTGCAAAACCTGTTGAAACCAGTAGAACATTATATTGGACTAGTTCGTGATGCTCTAAATTTCCGTGTGCAATACTTTCAGAAAGTAGAAAAAGTCGAATGGGATCTGGCTGAACTAGAGCACTGTATTCAGCGCCTGTTCGATGTACATGAACATGAAATTGAGATCATTCGGGAGTATTGCCAGAATTCTCCCAAGTATTTTCATAAGAGTTTTTTCACCAGATTAAGCGATGTCTGTGAAAACTTTATGACCTGGATGGCTGTGCTGAAAACCAAAGGCGCGATGAGCTTTTTTGATCCAGAACTGCATGCGATCTTATTAAATCTGTGTTATTTGCGTCGCAAGAAAACCGATTTTCAACCGGTCTCAATGAAGCAAGTATTTAACAAAAGCTGTCCGGAAGCAGAGCAGCAGCAGATTCTGCAACATAGCCTGATTCAGGCCATTGATGGATTGTGCGAAGTCAAAGAGAAGATGGATGCACAGTTGAAGCAGCTGACCACCTATCTTGAATATCATATTATTCGCAGTGTGCAGAACCGTCTGCCGCAAACCTTGCAAAAACAGGGCGAAACCACATTTTCCCAACAAATCCGTACTCTGGCTGAAGCTTTACAGGGACAGCAAGGTCAGCGTTTTGCCCAGTTTGTACAGGCNNCTGGCTAAAATCTGGCGCGATCCGAATCGGGTCAAAGCCGGCTGTATGATCATGGTCGGTGACCCGAAACAGGCGATTTACGGTTTTCGTGGCGGCGACATGCTGACCTATAACAAGGCGCGTGCCGACGTGCTGCAAAAGCAGGGCCGTGAATATACCTTGATCCAAAACCATCGCTCGATAAAACCTTTAGTCGAGGTGGTGGACGCGCTGTTTCAACGCCAGATGGATTTTGGTGAACAGGTGCATTACACCCTGATTCAGGCGGGAAGCCGGCCACATCCGGATTTAATCGATAAAACGCTGAGTAATCCGCATCCACTGCGCTGGATTCAGCTCGGTGAACAGGACGTTGAAGCCGATCAGGTGGTCTGGAAAATTCGCCAGTTATTGAATCAGTCTGAACAGCAGCAGCTATATTTTCAGCAGGGTGACAACGTTCAGCACTTAAAAGCGGATGATATTGCAGTCCTCAGTTTTGGCCATTATGCGCTGGAACAGGTTAAGCAGCGTCTGCAACGCATGGGGATTCCCTGTTATAAGGAATCCAAGCAGAGCGTCTTTGCCAGCGCGGTCGCTCAGGATGTTGCAGCTGTTCTGACCGCGATCATGGAACCTTTTAACGAGGCCAAAGTCAAACGTGCCTTATTGACCCGGTTATTGGGCTTTAACCTGAAAAAGCTAATCGAACTGCAAGAGCAGAGCGAAGGTCTGAGCCGTTATATTGCTGACTTTGATGCCATCCGGGAAATGTGGTTTGAAAAAGGGTTTCTGACTGCTTGGAATTATGCCTTAAACCTGTTTCAGGTCTGGACCAATCTGGTCGCGAGCCAGAGTCTGGACAATGAACGGGTAGTGGTGAATTTACGTCACCTGACCGAAATTCTGTGCCAGCAAAGTGAATATTATCAGGGTGCTCAAAAGCTGTATCACTGGTATCTGCGTCAGTTGCAATCACCTTCCGGCAAGGACAACGAAAAAGAGCGCAAACTCTCTGGCGATCATGGGGTACAGCTCTTAACCATCCATGCTTCCAAAGGTCTGGAATTCAAAGTGGTGTTCCTGTTAGGTGCCGATGCACCTTTTGATGTGAATAAAGGGAATCTGAACTTTTCCCTGTCAGCCGCAGAAAATGTACTGGAACAATCTCGGGTGATTGCAGTCAAGCATAAGGACTTGCATGAGCAGGCGATTTTGCAAAATGCGGCCCGTAATGCCGCAGAAAATCACCGGCTTTGGTATGTGGCACTGACCCGGGCCAGTCACCGGGTTTATGCCATGTTGCAAGATCAGAGCGGACAGGCAGATTCAGGGCTAGCATTCTGGCGTGGACAAGGTGAGGCGGTCTTTCAGCATGCCTTAAGTCTGCTTGAACCACCTCTGGCTTCTGAGCCGCCTAGAATTGTAGCAAAACAGACAGAAGCACCGTTACAGATGCAGGCTCATCCTTTACCGGAGCGACAGTTCTATCCGCGAACTAAAACCAGTTTTACTGCACTATCACAGCATCTCCCGCATCAGGCGATATTGCAGGATGATCTGGTCATCGCTTCTGAACGTCCAGGCAGTGCCGCAGATGAAATGAATTTGCTAGAACTGGAACAGCAGGTAGCCAGTCAGCCACTAGACTGGATCAAGCTGAATTTTCCAAAAGGCACGGTGGCCGGTACTTTTCTGCACAGTATTTTTGAGCATATCGATTTTCAGGATCGCAGTTACTGGAATCTGGAAATCCGTCGCCGTTTTAAAAATACGGCACCACAAATCTGGCAGGAACTGAAAGAGAAATTTCATCAGGCCTTTCATGTTCGTCCATTGTTACAGCAAGCATTTACTCCGGGCTATCAGACGGCCTGTGTGAATTTACAGACCCTGTTCAGTCAGGTGGCCCGTCAAGGTCAAATGCAGCCGGAGAAATTGCAGCAGAGTATGCAAAAAGTACTTTCCAGCCTGAATTATAAAATCCTGACCGGAATTCGTCTGCATGATCAGAGTGAAGCTTATCGTCAGCAATGGCAGCAGTTTTTCCGTTCAGCTCAAACCTTCGATCACTCTGAATGGTTAAACTTCTTAGGGCAGTTTCAGCGCTATTTTACAGAACTGGATGATGAGCCTTTTATCCAGTTTTTCGAACAGGAAATGGCGCAGATGACGCCTGCTGAGACAGCAGCGCAACTGAATGTAGAAGCCGTTTTTCAGCAGGCATTCGATCATTTCATTGATGAGATGATTGAAGATCTTCTGCTCAATCGGGTTCATGACTGGCTCAAAGAAATTCTGGCTGCACCCCTACAGAAAGACTTCAGCCTGGAACAGTTGCAGCAAGGTGCTTATCTGTCCGAGTTCCCGTTTTATCTGTCTTTAACCGATGTGCCGTTACAGATTCGTCAGATCCAGCGACTGTTTGCCGAGCATGATATTCTCATGCCTGATTTTAATGAGGCAAAATCAGCACGCTATCTGACCGGATCTATCGATTTGGTTTATTTTGATGGCCAGCGCTATCATATTGCCGATTATAAAAGCAATTTTCTCGGGCCGGATCAGCAGCATTACACGGCCGAGGCCATCCAGCAGAATATGACTCACTCCAGTTACTGGCTGCAAGCGGCCTTATATCTGGTGGCATTGCATCGTTATCTAAGCGTGAACATGCAGGGGTATGACATGCAGCAGCATCTGGGTGGGGCGACTTATCTGTATTTGCGCGGTATGAATGGTCAGGCTGAACAAGGCGCTTATCACTGGCAGCCTGGTCTGGAATTTATTCTGAAACTGGATGAAATTCTGGGCTATTTTGAGCAGAAAAAATCAGCATAATTTTGATGATTTATAAAATTTTAAGAGTTTAAACAGAAGATTATCCTGTGGATAACTTTGAGGATAACTGTGTGGAAAATGAGCAAATTCACGTGTCTCAGCAATCAGCCCATTTAATGGCCTGGATTGACTATCTATGTCAGCCACCATTCAGTTCGGCGACCTTTGATGCTGCCGCAAAATTGCTGATTCAGCAGCTCCTTGAAGCGATGCAAGAGGGTAATAGTTGTATTCCGGCCAGTGCCGAGCAAACCGCTCTATTGCATCATTTGGTACTGGATCGGAGTCAGCAGGCTCAGGGTATTGCACCCTTTATTTTTGAAAACCAGCAATTGTATTTATACCGCTACTGGCAGCTGGAACAAGCGGTCGCCACCCAGATCGCCCGGATCAAGTCACAAGCCATCACGCCAGTAAATTTAAGTGAGCGTGATCGTAACCTCCTGATAGATCCACAGCAAAAGCAAGCGCTGGAAATGGTCGCCAAGCAGGGGCTGAATATTATTACCGGTGGGCCAGGAACTGGTAAAACCTATACCTTGGCACATATGATTGCGGTGCTACATGAAGCCCTACCCAATATCCGGATTGCGATGGCTGCTCCGACGGGTAAAGCGGCGCAGCGGATGCAAGAGGCCTTGCAGAAAGCCTTACATAGTGAAAAGTTACAAGCTTTTGAGCTGGAGACTTTAAAGCAGGTTCAACCTGTTACTTTGCACCGCTTACTGGGCTTGGGGCGGTTGGGACGCTCCCGGTTTCATGCCAAGCAGCCTTTGCCTTATGATGTGATCGTGGTCGATGAAGCATCCATGCTGGACTTAAGCCTGTCACAGATGCTCCTTGCTGCAGTGCCAGATTCAGCCCGCTTAATTCTGTTAGGCGATGCAGACCAACTGGCCTCGGTGGATGTCGGCACTGTACTGGCAGACTTGCAGCAGACTTCTGTTCTGGCAGATAACCGGGTCAATTTAATCACGACGCGCCGTTTTGCCTCAGGCGCCCGAATTGGTGCGATGGCATACTTTATCCAGCAGGAGCATGTTCCAGCATCAGTTTTAAACCAGTTTGAACAGCAAGTGGTTGCTGCGAGTGAGCTGCAAGTAATTGCACTGGACCAGGTAGAGATTGACCAGCTGCAACTGCAATATCTGCCAGAAATAAACCCAACTACAGGTCTCCAATTAGACCCATATTATGATCAACTGATGTATGGCTATCAGGCTTATGCGGACGCGATCAAACAGGCTCAGGATCAGACTGATTTCGAGCAATATGTGCAGCAGGCAATTCAGCACTTTGATCATTACCGGATTCTCACCGCAATCCGGCATGGTGATCTGGGTTTGAATAAAATCAATCAGCAGATTGAACAGCGTTTTCTGGCCAGTGTAGGCAAGTTAAAACAGGGCGACTGGTATACCGGCCGACCAGTGATGATGACTTATAACGATTATCAGCTGGGTCTGTCCAATGGTGATATTGGAATCTGTTTCTGGAGAGAACAAGAAGGACAATCACAATTTGAAGTATATTTCCCGAGTCTGGAAAAATGGGTGCTGGCGACACGCCTGCCAAAAAGTATAGAAACAGCTTTTGCTTTGACGATTCATAAATCGCAAGGTTCAGAATTTACTCATACGGCTGTAGTACTTGATCAACAAGCCAAAAATTTACTGAGTAAGGAACTGATTTATACAGCGATTACTCGAGCTAAAAAAGTCGTGAGCTTGCTGGTAGATCGTGATGCTTTTACACAAGCGCTATGTGTAAGAACCACACGAATGAGTGGTTTAAGCAAAAAAATACTTGAACAATGCAATAATGTATTGGCAAAAAATAAATAACTTTTGTAGGTAAATGCTTACATGGATTCAGGAAATTGGCGCATGGAGCTTTTAATCGGTTTTTGAGAAGATTGGTCACACAAAAGAACTCAACACGGAAAGTTGGGTATAAATCGCATAATAAGAACAAGAATGTCACCAGACAGCGAACTTACAGTGAAGTAAGTGAAAGAGGAAGCTTACAGCCGCTAAGCCTTGTAGTTTTGGGAGAGACTACAAGGCTTTTTTATATCTGCCGTTAATAGAATTTTGCCGTAATCTTATAGAACGATAAAATTGGCAGAATAAGTAAATTTAAGTAAATAGCGTAATTAAAAGATATATAAGTGTAATATTTTGCAAATTTCGATGATAATTTTGTACGTAATGGCTTACAGCCAGTGAGGATAAATGCCTCTATGAGCATTTCGACAATATGGCAAAATCTACCACACAAGGAAGTTATTTTTAGTCAGGAAGATTTGAAAATAATAAAGCGTAAAACGCACTAAAAAAACAATAAATAAAAAATGATAATAGAAGAAACTACAGCGCGAAAAAGCCCGAGTTTACTCGGGCTTTTTTTTATCATTTATTTCTAAGCGCGACCAGAAATATTTTAAATATAAAAAGATCAGTTAATTTCTGCAGTTATCTAAACAGCTACTCATAAGCCAGATCAAGTCCAATTCCTGAAATTATGTGTAAATTGAACCATATGGAATTTATTCATATCAGTAAATAAGCCAAGGCAGCTTGGCAGCCAATACCATCAAAATTCATGATCTATTTTTGCAATCTGACGCAATTTCCCTTAAAATATGCAACTTGCTGTAGTGATGCACGGCAGTCAATGTATTGAATTCTCATTACTTTGATTTTTATCAAGATATATAAGCATCTCGGAGAAATCGAATGGCTTTAACAAACGCAGATCGCGCAGAGATCATTGCTAAATTTGCTCGCGCTGAAAACGACACTGGTTCACCAGAAGTTCAAGTAGCTCTTTTAACTGCTCAAATCAATGACTTACAAGGTCACTTCAAAGAGCACAAACACGACCACCATAGCCGTCGCGGTCTGATCCGTATGGTTAACCAACGTCGTAAGCTTCTTGACTACCTAAATGGTAAAGACCACGGTCGTTATGTTGCATTGATCGGTGCTTTAGGTTTACGTCGTTAATTCGATTTAAACTTTATTTTCGGGTTTATTGCATGCCTTGTGCTTTATTACTGAAAACTAAAGTCGGTTTAGCCTTTGGCTAGATCAGGGGAAGGGGCGAATGTTCGCTCCTTCTTTGTGTTTAAAAATAGTGTTTATTTCTGGTGAGGTCGGCTTCTAAGCTTTGTCATTTACCCGTCCATTTGGATGTGAATGCCAAACCTTAGGGGTCTCCACTAGAATAAAATCAGGAAAAAATAAAACATGTCGATGTTTAATATTGTTCGTAAAGAATTCCAATTTGGCCAACATCAGGTTGTCCTAGAAACAGGTCGTGTTGCGCGTCAAGCCAATACCGTATTGATTACCATGGGCGGCGTAACTGTATTAGTTGCTGTTGTTGCTCAACCCACTGCTAAAGCAGGTCAAGACTTTTTCCCGCTGACTGTTAATTATCAAGAAAAACAATACGCAGCTGGCCGTATTCCTGGTGGTTACGGTAAACGTGAAGGCCGTGCATCTGAAGCTGAAACGCTGATTTCACGTCTGATCGACCGTCCAATTCGTCCATTGTTCCCAGAAGGTTACTATAACGAAATCCAGGTGACTGCGACTGTTGTGTCTTCTGACAAGACTATGGAAGCTGACATTGCAGCAATGCTGGGTACTTCTGCAGCACTTGCGATTGCAGGTACACCATTCCGTGGTCCAATCGGTGCGGCACGTGTGGGTCTGATCAA
Source organism: Acinetobacter sp. UBA5984 (assembly GCF_002429925.1). Taxonomy (NCBI): domain Bacteria; kingdom Pseudomonadati; phylum Pseudomonadota; class Gammaproteobacteria; order Moraxellales; family Moraxellaceae; genus Acinetobacter; species Acinetobacter sp. UBA5984. The sequence goes on along the minus strand of NZ_DJBE01000062.1, from coordinate 67,439 downwards.
CGGTGAATACGTTCTAAACCCAAGCTTTGAACAATTGAAGGAAAGTGATCTTGATCTTGTCGTTGCAGGTACGGAATCTGCAGTACTGATGGTTGAATCGGAAGCGAAAGAACTTTCGGAAGACCAAATGCTGGGTGCAGTATTGTTCGGTCATGATGAAATGCAAATCGCGATCCAAGCAATCAAAGAATTCGCGACTGCAGCTGGTGCGAAAGAATCAACTTGGGTTGCACCTGAGAAAAACGAAGACCTTCGTGCAAAACTGAAAGAAGCATTCGAAGCGAAAATCTCTGAAGCATATACCGTTGCGGTGAAACAAGACCGTTATGCAGCACTTGATGCACTTCAAGCAGAAGCGCTAGCTCAGTTCGTTCCAGAAGGCGACGAAACTGGTCTTGCTGATGACGTAAACGAATTATTTGAAGATCTTAAATACCGTACCGTACGTGACAACATCCTGTCTGGTAAACCACGTATTGACGGTCGTGATACTAAAACTGTTCGTGCCCTTGATGTACAGGTTGGCGTATTAGAGCGTGCTCATGGTTCTGCATTATTCACACGTGGTGAAACTCAGGCATTGGTCACTACTACTCTGGGTAATACTCGTGATGCGTTGATGGTAGATACCCTGGCTGGTACCAAAACTGATAACTTCATGCTTCACTACAACTTCCCTGCATACTCTGTAGGTGAAACAGGTCGTGAATCTGGTCCTAAACGTCGTGAAATCGGTCACGGCCGTCTAGCTCGTCGTGGTGTTCAAGCCGTGCTTCCAGCAGCTGACCGCTTCCCGTACGTAATCCGTATCGTATCTGACATCACTGAATCTAATGGTTCATCTTCAATGGCGTCTGTATGTGGTGCTTCTCTATCATTGATGGATGCCGGTGTTCCACTTAAAGCACCAGTTGCGGGTATTGCAATGGGTCTGGTGAAAGAAGGCGAACGTTTCGCAGTTCTTTCTGACATCCTGGGTGACGAAGACCATCTTGGTGATATGGACTTTAAAGTAGCGGGTTCTGCTAACGGTATTACTGCGCTACAAATGGACATCAAGATTGAAGGTATCACCGAAGAGATCATGGAAGTTGCATTGAACCAGGCTTATGCAGGTCGTATGCACATCCTGAATGCAATGAACCAAGTGATTTCACGTGCTCGTCCAGAAATTTCTATGCACGCACCAACTTTCCAAGTGATCAACATCAACCCTGACAAGATCCGTGACGTGATTGGTAAAGGTGGTGCAACGATTCGTCAAATCACTGAAGAAACTAAAGCTGCGATTGACATCGAAGATAACGGTACAGTACGCGTATTTGGTGAAACTAAAGCTGCTGCACAAGCTGCGATTGCAAAAATCCAAGCGCTGACTGCTGAAGTTGAGCCAGGTACCATCTACACAGGTAAAGTGATTCGTATCGTTGAATTCGGTGCGTTCGTGAACATTCTGCCGGGTACTGACGGTCTGCTTCACATTTCTCAAATCTCTAACGAACGTATTGCCAACGTGGCTGACGTATTGAAAGAAGGTCAGGAAGTGAAAGTACAAGTTGCTGACGTTGATAACCGTGGTCGTATTAAATTGACAATGAAAGACATCGAACAAGCATAATTCGATGACTTTTTAAGTCTGAAAAAGCCCGCATCATGCGGGCTTTTTTATTTGGACAGATTCTTTATTTAAGAGCCAAGATCATTTAATAATCACATTTTAAGTAAAACGGATGATTAAGCCTTGTATTGAAACACTCTTGGTTGAGAAAGCTGTTCTCATTCAGGTAAGCGGATCGGCTTCAGAATTTTTTAACATGCGATAAATCTCGTCTTTTAATTTCAGTTTTTTGCGTTTAATCGCATCGATATCATCATTGATATGATTGACTGGATCGAGTTCAAGCTGGCTAATCTGTTTGTCCAATTCACTATGTTCCTCAAACAGTCGGGCAAAGTACGGATTTTCCTCACGTAATTGCACAATTAAATCACGGTATTCTGGGAACATGTATTTGATCTTTTTATTGCAGTCTTTGGTTTTCATAGGGATATTTATCACTCAAAAAATAAAAGAAAAAAGCAAAATATGCCCTAGTCCGCATTGATTTAACTCAAGCAGACCGGACATTAAAAGACATTACTTGAAATGCAGATGTTTCACCTCGCGACGTAATTCCTGCACTTCATCAATGAGATCCAGCATCATGGCAACGGCACTAAAGGAAGCATCAAAATCACGCTGCAAACGGTAAGCCCGTTGTGCTCGAGTAATATCTTCCCCGAGGAAGGTACCAGGATGCGTTTTAGAACGGTTCGGCAAAATTCCATGTTCAATGAGTTGCATCACCCATTCCGGACTTTGGCCACATGCTTCAGAAAAGTGGAACAAATCAAAGGTACGATCATCCATGATTTCAGAGGGGATATAACCGTTGGAAAAGTTTTCTCTATATTGAATTGTAGTCATAGCTCTACTCCTTAAACAGCCAGGCTTGAGACATTCAGAAAGGAAGGTCGTCCTGAAGTAGGGGAATGCCATAATATTTTATGGCCGCTGCGCTGTGCCCTAACGGTATGGGATGCTAGTTGAACCAGCATCCTGCCTAGAAGAGGGACTCCTATCCTATGGAAATCCTGCTTGAACCTGAACAGCTCAGTCTGATCAGGGAAACAAAGATCTAGGCGGGCATCTGTTTTTATAGTTTTATCTGTCATTTGCAAACCATCCGCTGTTTGCAACACACATTTACCCATACCGATCAATTGAGGAATACTTGTTACATGGATACTCCGTTCCAGAGGTTCCAGAGTCCGTAGCAGATTGAATTGCAGCTGAAGATAGATCATTGTGTGAATAAAAAATAACCGTCTTCAATTCATTATTATGAGTTTGGGCTGAGGGAAACAGTTTTTATTTGTACTTAATTGTTTCAAATCATAACCATTAAAAAAGCCCCTGAAACAGGGGCATGGAAAACTGACAAAAATTAGTATTTTATCCAAGTAACACTGCGTCCGATAACCGAAACGCCTACATAACCACGCAGGGTTAGGCGTTTGCCATTGGCGCTTAAACGTGCTTTACCTTTGTAAACTTTACCGCTGATTGGATCAAGTATCCTGCCATCATGGAATTCGCGAGGTTTTTTTGGGTCTGCTTTAAAATCCCAGATAAATGGCAAGCCAATAAATGGTTTATTCTTAAGCTGTCCTGGACATTTGCTACAGATTCCCAGTTTTTCTGCACCTGGCAGGCTGCGGGTTTCTACGATAATTCCCTCATAGCTACCATCTGGTTTTTTGCGGATTTCGACATCAGCACGAGAATAACCGGATTGATCATCGATAGTCTTCCATTTCCCCAGTAGTGGATCTTCAGAAGCAAGGCTTAAACCTGCTACTGTTGCCAATGTGATCCCCATCATTAAGCGACTTAAAATTTTCTTCATAACATGCCTGTTGATCAATGATTATTCATATTAGACTTATTACTCTAATTTATTTATAAATTGTAACAAAATCAATAGTATAAATTGTGATGAGATTGGCATAAAATTAATGAATACATGTGAATTATCACATGAGATAAAAATAAAAAAGCTCCTTAGGAGCTTTTTTTCTTAATAGTCTGAATTCGAAACTAGTTTTTAATCCAGGTCATATTGCGTCCGACCGTTGCACCTTCAGCGCGGCTATGAATGGCGAGATGCCTGCCATTATTTTTCAGGCGGGCACGGGCCTGATAAAGCTGACCAGAAGCCGGGTCGAGCAGAGTGCCGTTGATAAATTCATTGCTATGGTCGGGATGACTACTCAATCCCTTGAGCATCGTCAGTCCAATGAGAGGCTGATCTTTCAATGCGCCTTTGCATAGAGTGCAAGTCTGCTGTCGAGCTGCCCCAGGAATCTCACGAACATACACAATTTTGGCAATATAGCGGTTCTGGGCATCCTTACTAATTACCACATCTGCCAAGGAATAACCGGTACGGTCATCAATGGTTTTCCAGTGGCCAAGTAATGGGTCACTGTTGGCGAAAGCAGATAGACTGATGGTGCTTGCTGCTGTAAGAATGATAGAACAAAGCAGTTTGAATCTCATTGCCACATTACCCCATGTTATTGAAAATATATTTAATTTATTAAAGGCATAAAAAAATTATGGGATTAATATAGCGTGAAAAATACACTAAATACCAGTCAATCATCACATTAAATGAAGAAAAATGAATATGAGTTAAAAATTACGTTCATTCATCCTAATGAGAGGGGGGAATATTTTCGTGATAAGGAATGGAATAAAGATAATGATTTTAAGCTGTCCAAGCCTTTGATCTGGTCAGACAGCTTACAGATGAGAATTTATAAAAAAATGAGGTTTATTCGACTTTCACCCAGGACACTGTGCGTCCGAGCATGGGTGTACCTACATAGCTACGAAGCGTCAGCACATTGCCTCGGGAATTCAGCGTTGCCTTGCTTTTATAGACATTGCCGGTTAGTGGATCGAGAATTGAACCATTAACGAATTCATTTTTCTTTTCTGGATTTGGCTTTAGACCTGATAAGACAGAGATACCCAGAATAGGTACATCTTTCAGTGCCCCCTTACATTTAGAGCAATAGGTATGTGCAGGACGATTTGGAATGGCATGGATACGAATGACTTTACCTTGGTAGGTGCCATCATTGAGTTTACTGATTTCAACATCAGCATGCGCATAGCCCGTTTTGTCATCAATGGCTTTCCATGTGCCCGTGATTTCGGCTGCATAGCTGAAGCTCTGCACAGCACATAACATCATACCCATTAAATATCGAAATTTCATTTAAAATATTCCACTTATTTTTTTGATTTTTTTACTTTGAAAATACCGTTGATCTTCTGATTCTATCGGTGTGCAAATTTTAATCATGGGGCAAGCTTGAAATTAAGTACATTTGTCTTTTTTTATGAGAAATTTTGGTCAATATTTTATGAAAATATAAAATGAAAAAAAGCACTCAATATTGAGTGCTTTTTTGAGTCGAACAGGGCTGTTATTAACTGAGGTGTTCACCAAACAGGCTTAAAGCTTCTTCAGCCGTAAAAATATAACGGCTATTACAGAACTGACAGTCCATCTCAATTGGATTCTGGAATTCTAAAGTTTCACGAACCGATTCTACACCAATCTGCTGTAAGGCAATCGCACAACGTTCTTTAGAACAGGTACAGCCAAACTGTAAATGTTCTACTTCTGGCAAGCGCACTTCTTCTTCGTTATATAAACGATAGAGAATTTCATTGGCCTCCAGAGTGACCAGTTCTTCTGTTTTTAATGTTTCAGTCAGCATAGTCAGACGTGGCCATAAGTCTTCATCGACACGGCGTTGTTCTTCTTCACTGTTACGCGGTAGCAATTGAATCAGCAAACCACCTGCACGGTTGTTGTCACTGGCCAGCACGATACGTGTCGGAATCTGGGCAGACAGGTCATAATATTGCATCAGACAGCCAGCCAAATTTTCCTGATCAAGCGGAACAATACCTTGATAACGCTCACCAAATTCAGGCTCGATATTGATAAACAGCACTGGATTAGTCAGTGATTTTAAAACTGTGCTGCTATCTTCTGCTGCCTGAAAATGCGGATCTTCTTCATAATCCGCCAGTGCACGTACTTCACCGCGATGGTTACATTCAGCCATTGCCCATTTAAATGTGCCTGAAGCCTGAATTTGCAGGCTGATACGCCCTTTAATTTTCAGGGTACTGGCCAATAGTGCAGTGGCACTCAGCATTTCACCTAACAGGATTTTTACTGCAGGCGCATAATCACGCTGGGCCAAAATTGTTTGTAAAGCTTCTTCAAGATGCACCACTTCACCACGAACAGGGCTATCTTCAATAAAAAAGCGTTGGCGTAAATCAGACATAAAATTCTCCATAACCCTGCTTTAATGGTGGCATTATTGTAAAACACAAGTTATGCCAGATCATCTCTTATTGCATCAATTCCTGAAGCGTTGTTGTCCTGTTGCGTGTCCGTATCCTGTTCCGATACTTTTTTTAGCTGATCCTGAGCAAAAAGATGCTCCAGTTCTGCCAGTGTACTCCTTGAGCCTGCGGAATTAAACGGGCTCTCCGTATCCGGATGAAATTGACTATTGAGCAGGTTTTCATCGTGAGTATGAAACTCATGGATCTTTTGTTGCACCTGTTCTTCAGACAACCCACTCAGCTGACCTAGCAGACCCTGACTTAGTTCTAGTGCAGAAGCATAGGTTTCTCGCCAGATTCGTTCCACGCCCAGCTCCTGAAGTAAATGGACATGATGCCGGTCACGTGCCCGTACCCATAAAGACATATCAGGATAATTTAATCGCAGATGTCGGATGGTCAGCAGTGAATCTTCAATATCATCAATGGCGACAATCGCATGCTGAACCGTATCCAGATGTGCCTGAGCTAAAGCCTCTGGCTCAGTCGCATTGGCCTGATAGAAGGTAATACCGTAAGAGGTCAGCAATTCAGTTGCTTCGATATTGCTGTCCATTACACTGAATTTTTGCTGTTGTTGTAGCAGGATGCGGGCAATAATCTGGCCAAAACGGCCAAAACCGATTAATAAAATTGGTGCAGTATTTGGTGGAAGGCTTTCAATGTCAAAGGTCGCTGCCAAATGATTTTGCCGATCCAGTCGTGGCAGAATCTGGTCATGCAATAACCAGTAAAATGCCGGTGTGAGTAGCATGGATAAACTTGCCATCCACATCAATGGGGAGAGCAGGGTGGGTGTAATGATCTGCTGTGAAAGTGCAATGATGAGTGCCAGAAAAGCGAATTCACCACTTTGTGCCACACTGGCAGCCAGTAGCGTACTATTGCGCCAACTATGCTGATAATAACGTGCCAATCCTAAGGTAATCGCAAATTTAATCAGGATCAGCGAAAGTGTTCCAGCAATAATCAATCCAGGTTGCGTTAGTACATCGGCAAACTGCAATGACATACCCAGACTGATGAAGGCTAGCCCAATCAATAAGCCGCTAAAAGGCTGCAGACTCTTTTCAATCGAAATCCGGAAATCAGAATCTGCCAGTAACATACCGGAAAATAATGCCGCCAGGTACAGATTCAGTCCCAGCGTATCCATCAGGACTAGTAAGCCCAGGAAAATGACAATAGCAACAATGCTGTGCAATTCATGACGACCACTTTTGGCAATCCAGCGATAAAGCGGCTGCATGAAATAGCGGTTACATAGAAATAAGCCAGTAAAGGTAGCCATCATGGCAGCAAAATAAGCTATGCCATGTTCTGTTGAACTGACGCCTGCAAAGAGCGGAATTGCTGCAATGACAGGAATTGCAATCAGTGCATGAATCAGGGTGTTGGCATAAGCGGATTGACCATAACTGGTCGCCAGTTGTTGCTGATTGTTTAAAAACTGCGTGACCAACGTCATGGCAGAGAGGCTGCCTGCCAGTCCGATAACAATACTGGAAACCAGATTCTGATCGAGAAAGAACCAGGCCAGCAGGCCAAAAATCAGGGTCGTGCTCAGTACCTGTAAAATGGCCATAAACCACAGGGATTGTCTAAGCTGAAGAATTCGTTGTGGTCTGAGTTGTAGGCCAATCCAGAACATAAGGGCTAACAAGCTGATTTGAATAAAAGTCTGCATCACCTCAGGAGCCGAGATCAGCGCTAAGACACTCGGCCCAATGATTAAACCTGTCAGTAAATAGCCCAGCACTGTTGGCAGTCTGAGTTTATGGCTCAGTGGCACCATAAACAGTGCAATCGCCAGAACCAGCGCTATTTGTAACAGTATCGACATTTTTCCGCCTTAAATTTTATTTTCATCCAGTCTTAAAGTTGAGCCTTTATCAAATGAAGATGGGCTCAATATTTTTAGCTGAGTTCTTGTGGATCAATGTCCAGTGTCAGCTTCATATTGGATGGCTTATCCTGTAACAGGTTTTGCCACCAGCTACGGACATAATAATGCAAACGGGCGCGGTCTGCGGACAATAGCACCATATGGGATTGATAGCGTCCGGCCTTGCGTTCCATCGGAGCAGGAATGGGACCCCAGATGTCCAGCACCAGATCGGGATATTGCCTGAGCAGAGCAGCATGTTTCTGTAAGAATTCGGTATTTTGTGCCTGATCTTTGGATTCACAGCGAATCAGCACGGTATAACGAAAAGGAGGCATCTGGGCGATTTGCCGTTCGGTCAAAGTCTGCTTGGCAAAGGCGCGGTAATTTTCAGTGACTAAGGTATTCAGTAGCGCATGATCAGGTCTTAGGGTCTGTAAATATACATCCCCTTTATGTTCCCCACGTCCTGCACGACCTGCGACCTGTACGATCAATTGTGCTGTACGTTCTGTAGCCCGGAAATCAACACTGAGCAGACCGGAATCAATATCTAAAATCGCAACCAGCGTAACATAGGGAAAATGATGGCCTTTGGCCAGCATCTGCGTGCCGAGCAGAATCGCGGGCTCACTTTTCTGAATCTTGTCATAGATCTTTTGCCAACTACCGACCCGGCTGGTTGAGTCGCGATCGACCCGGATCACTTCAAAATCTGGAAAAAGCTCATTCAGATGTTCTTCAACTTTTCCAGTCCCCATGCCTAAAGTGGCCAACTCCTGATGCTGGCATTGCGGACACTGTTCAGGCATACGATGAATGGTGCCGCAATGATGACAATGCAGATGTTGATAAGGTTGCCGGTGCACAGTGAAATTGGCATCACAGTTCGGACACTGCGCCTGCCAGCCACAACTGCCACAAATCAGTACGGGCGCATAACCACGACGATTCAGGAAAATGAGTACCTGTTCTTTTTTAGCCAGGCGCTTTTTGATTTCTTCAATCAGATGCAGGCTGATGCCATGCTGCTTTGGCGCTACTTTTAAATCCAGAATATGGATTTTCGGCATTAGCGCTGTACCCGCGCGTTGATTCAGTTCCAGTACCTGCATTTTGCCTTGCTGCACCAGTGCATAACTGTCAATGCTGGGTGTTGCCGAACCCAAGAGTACTGGACATTGCTGTAAATGTCCCCGGTACAATGCCACATCACGGGCATGATAGCGAAAGCCTTCCTGCTGTTTAAAAGACAGGTCATGCTCTTCATCCAGAATGATCAGGCCTAGATTCGGCATCGGTGTATAAATCGCAGAACGGGTGCCAAGTACAATGGACGCTTTACCGGTTTCAGCGGCTTGCCAGGCTTGTAAGCGTTTACTGTCATTCAGGCCAGAGTGAAGCAGGGCGATATGACAATGGAAGCGGGATTGAAAGCGGCTAATGGTTTGTGGCGTCAGTCCGATTTCAGGCACCAGTACCAGCACCTGCTTGCCCTGTTTGAGTACCTGTTCCATGATCTGAAGATAGACTTCAGTTTTGCCACTGCCAGTCAGGCCATCGAGTAAAAAGGCCTGATATTGCTTGCGGTATTTCAGCACTTGCTGAATCGCATGCTTTTGTTCCGCATTGGCCGTTAATGGCATCTGAGCCAGTTGTACAGGTTGCGGGCTAAAATCCTGTGCTTCCAGTACACATTCGCAAATCCCTTTTTTTTCGAGTGCTTTTAAAGTCGCTGTTTCTATTCCGGCCAGATTTAAGAGATTCTCAGTTGTTCCCACCGGATGCAGTTTTAGAATCCGATAGGCTTCCTGTTGCCTCTCGGAACGGCGAACCTTGGCTTCAGCCTCATGATCCAGCAATTTCCAGTTTCGGGCCAGTAGGTTATAAGGTTTGCCCTGACGCAATAAGGTCGGCAAGGCAGTCTGGATCACTTCCCCGATAGGAAACTGGTAATACTGTGCTGACCAAGTCAATACACTTAAAACCTGGGAATTGATAATGGCACGGTCATCTAAAAGCTCGGTAATGGCTTTCAGTTTGAAACTGGGATCAATCGGAGCATCTAGCGGTAATTTTTCAGTAATCACGCCGACCAGATTTTGCCGGCCAAAAGAAACCGCGACTCGGGCACCCACTTCTGCCTGCTGATATTGTTCCTGACTCAAGCTATAGTCAAAACAGTCAAACAGATGCACCGGCACTGCAACACGAACACGATAAACAGGGGCAGTAACGGGAACAGAATTTGGCATAGTAACAGAGTGGGTCCTGATGAAATTTCGTCGTGCTCAAAGTTCAGTTATGTTAGAGTGAGCAGATAATTTATATTGAAGAATATGAATGATTTTGATGGTCTGACGCAACAGCGTTAAGCAAAATTTTGGAAAATTAGAGCATTACAATGCCTGCATATCAGTTTACTGCGCTTGACGCTTCAGGGAAGCAGCAAAAAGGCGTGCTTGAGGGTGATTCAGCACGACAAATCCGGCAACAGCTTCGGGATCAGGCGCTGATTCCGGTGTCCGTAGATCCGGTTGAGAAAAAAGACCAGCACTACCGTCGCAAATGGTTTGAAAAAAGCATTACTGCTTATGATTTGGCTCTTATGACCCGACAACTCTCGGTACTGGTCGCTGCCGCAATTCCGCTGGAAGAAGCTATTCGCGCCGTCGGCAAGCAGAGCGAAAAAGTTCATGTGCAAAATCTGCTGATGTCAGTACGTTCTAAAGTGCTGGAAGGACATAGCTTGGCTCAGGCGCTACAACAGTCTGGACGTTTTCCAGAGCTGTATATTGCCACCATTGCGGCTGGTGAACGTTCTGGTCACTTGGACCTGATCTTGGATCAGTTAGCTGACTATACCGAAAACCGTTTTGCTATGCAGAAAAAGATTCAAGGGGCGATGATCTATCCGATTATTTTGCTCTTGATGTCTTTTGCAATTGTGATGGGTCTGATGACCTATGTAGTACCGGATATCGTCAAGACCTTTGATCAAAGCAAAGATGCCTTGCCTTGGATTACAGTAACTTTAATGAAGGCCAGCGATTTTATCCGGATCGCCTGGCCATTTTTGCTGATAGGCAGTGCGGTAGGCATTTTTCTGCTAGTACGTTTTTTAAGAACAACGGCTGGGCATTATGCTTTTGATCGCCTGACTCTGAAACTACCTTTATTCGGAAAATTATCACGTGGCATTAATGCTGCCCGTTTTGCCAGTACTCTATCGATTCTGACCCAGTCCGGTGTGCCATTGGTGGATGCCTTACGTATCGGGGCAGCGGTAAGTAATAACTGGGTGATTCGGGATTCGGTTAATCTGGCTGCTGAGAAAGTGACTGAAGGCGGGAACCTGGCTACCCAGCTGGAACGTAGTGGTTATTTCCCCCCGATGATGGTACAAATGATCAAAAGTGGTGAAGCCTCGGGGGAGCTGGATCGTATGCTGGAACGGGCATCGACCATGCAGGATCGGGAAGTAACCACACTGATTTCGACATTACTCGCGCTTCTGGAGCCGCTGATGCTGGTACTCATGGCCAGTATTGTGCTAGTAATTGTGATCGCGGTGATGCTGCCAATCGTGAATATGAATAATATGATTTAAATAACATGTGTAACGTCTACGAAGAATTGAAAGTGCCTGAAACTTTCTAAAGATGAATGAGAGATATTGAATGAAAAGGAATCCAAATCAAGCCAAAGACCCTTCAACTATAGCGGTTGAACCTACCGTACGTGTGTGCCAGTTACGTGCCCATCGTGCCTCAGGTTTTACCCTGATTGAAGTAATGGTGGTAATTGTTATTCTCGGTGTGCTTGCAGCGCTGATTGTTCCAAATGTAATGGGACGCGGTGAAAAGGCTAAAGTGGATACCACAGTCATCAAATTGCAGAGTATTGCGGGTTCACTGGATCAATATAAGCTGGACAATGGCAAATATCCAAGCATGCAGGAGGGTGGCCTGGATGCACTGGTAAATCAGCCGGCAACAGCGAAGAACTGGCTGCCAGGTGGCTATGTGAAAGGGGGTTATCCGAAAGACAGCTGGGATAATGACCTGCAATATGTGATTCCAGGAACCAATGGTCGTGCTTTTGATTTGTACTCTTTTGGTGCCGATGGACAGGCAGGTGGGGAAGGAACTGATGCTGATATTTATTACCAACCTTAACTGATAATTATTATAAATTAGTAGGTTATTGAATATATCACTTCACTTGATTGGTTGTTTCAATATTAGGTGAAGTGATAATAACTCTCAATCATAAAATATAATATAAGCAATTGAATTTGATAATATTATTATAATATTGGTGATTTGATAGTTATAATAAGAATTATTCCCATATTTATCTATTACAATTATCGTAAAATGTGAATAAATATAGACTTTCTATTTACAAAAAATAGCTCATAATATTCTTAATGGCCCTTTTTTAGCCAAAGGAGAATGGTATGAAAGCATTAATATTGTCGGATGAAATAAACCAGTTTCATTGGTCGATGCTGAAATCTGTTCTTTTGGTTTTAAGCATTCTTCCAGCCAGTCAGGGAATTTTGCATTTATGGCAGACTACTGAAGGCAGCAGCCAGATTATGGTAGGTTTCTTTGCCATTAGCATGATGAGTACCTTATTCGTACTATGCTTCTGGTCAGCATTAAAAGCGTCTGTCGTACAGTTTGAACAGGAACAGGCTTCTGCATTTGAAAACGGAATTGTACAGGTCTATCGCTATATTCCGATGCTTTCACTGGCGAGCATATTATCTTATCTGGTGATCCAGTTTTAATAACATATAGATAAAAAAACCGAGGCATGAACCTCGGTTTTTTATAGCTCCTCCTTTTTAAAAGAGGGACTTTTGAGAGAATTATCTTCTCGACTTAAAGCTGATATCCACCTTACGTGGGCGGAAGCGCCAACCCAGTAATAATAACAATACGGAGAAAATCAATACTGGCCAGTCGCTGAGTTTCATGTAAAGCGTTTCACCCTGCATGGCGGGTAACTCACCGCGGAGTATAGCTTCTTTATCCATAGGTGCACGTTTCACAATATGGCCATTGTGGTCGATGAACGCAGTTACCCCAGTATTGGTAGCACGAATAAACCAGCGACCATTTTCCTTGGCCCGCATTTGTACCATCTGTAAATGTTGCTGTGGACCGGCAGTGCCAGTAAACCAGGCATCATTAGATACGGTCACCAGAAAATCGCTTTGGCTGGCATTACGACGAGTCAGGTTTGGATAAGCCACTTCATAGCAAATCGCTGCACCTAAAGGATGGTTTTTCACATTTAATGGTTTCTGGATATCCGCACCACGCGAGAAACCACTCACCGAAGGGTCGTTTTGCAGAGCTGGAAGTACCCAACTGAGTGCGCCAGAGAGTGGAATATATTCTCCAAAAGGCACCAGACGCTGCTTCTTATAAAGACCACTCGACTCATCACCAGTGGCCATGATGCTATTGTAATATTTTGGCGTGCCTGCTTCCTGTGACTCAGCCAGATCCCAGAACGGAATACCTGTGACCCAAGCTGTTCCAGATTTTTCTGCCTGAACTTTCATGGCATCCAAAAAAGGTTCGATATCAGTCTGGAACATCGGAATCGAAGATTCTGGCCAGACAATCAGGTCACGTCCCCATTCTGTCTTGCTCAGATTTGCATAGATCAGTAAGGTTTTTACCTGATATTCAGTTAACCATTTCAGGTCCTGAGGGATATTGCCCTGAATCAGAGAAACGGTGAGCGGCTTTTCATTTTTTTCTTGCACAAAAGTCAGTTGTGCAGCACCCCAAGCACCCAATAACAGGAGTGCAGAAGGAACGATCCAGAAGACCCGTTTACTTAAGATTTCAACCAGTGCACAGGCCAGAACAATCACTACAAAGGACACCCCAAATACACCGAATAAAGGCGCGTAGGCATCCAGATAGAGCTCAGTAAAAGCATAACCTGCAAAGAGCCATGGGAAACCAGTAAATACCCAGGTTTTAGCCCATTCAAAGATCACCCAAAGTGGTGCGAAAGTAAGGGGTGTTTCCGGGAAAAAACGACGATAAATGAAAGTCTGAAGGGCAGTAAACAGTCCCATGACGATCGCCATGATCAGGATCATGATTACGCTCAGGAAAGCACTGGTATCGCCATACACATGAATAGAGGTATAGAGCCAGAATGCACCCACAAACCATAATCCAATCCCATAAGCCCAACCAATACCAAAGGCCTGTTTCGCACTACGACCACGGACGCAAGCATACAGTAAAGCAGGAGACAGAATCGCCAGCCACCAGTAATGATAAGGTGCCAGTGCCAGACTAAAAATGGCTCCCGCAAATATGGCAATCAATACGGGATAAATCAGCGCTAACTGCTTTTGCTGCTGGGCTGGATTTAATAGTTTATCGAAATATGCTCTCATTGGCGCACAGCTCGAATTAAACGAATAGAACGTGAATCTGCCTCAAGAATGGTAAATTGCCAGTTTTCCAGTTCAATCGTCTGACCTTCCAGATCATTTACCAGACCGATTTCCTGCAATAACAAACCGCCCATGGTTTCCACTTCATCATCGGAGAAATTGGCATCCAGCATATTGTTAAAATGCTCGATTGGCGTCAGCGCTTGTACTACCCAGGTATTGGCTGTCTTAGGGTCTTGATCCGGAACAATATATTGTGCTTCTTCATCGGCAATATCATGTTCGTCTTCAATTTCACCCACAATTTCTTCGAGAATATCTTCTAGGGTCACCAGGCCTGAAGTTGTACCGTACTCATCAATCACTACCGCAATATGAGTCTGGGTATTTTTCAGCATACGCAGAACCTGATCCGAACGTGCACTTTCCGGCACAAACAATGGCTGACGCATCAAGGCACGAATATCGACTTTGGAAGAAGGCTCGGTCAGGAAAGGAAGCAGATCTTTGGCCAGCAAAATACCAACCACATTATCCGGTTGATCGGATGAGAATACAGGGAACCGCGAATGTGCAGATTCAACTAAAACATGCAGAATTTCGAGAAGTTGGTCATCTTCCTGCAAGCTAATCATGGACGTTCTTGGCGTCATGACTTCACGAATTTTGGTGGCCGGTAGATCCAATACACCTTCCAGCATTGCAACAGTATCGGGTTCTAAAAATCGACGTGAATCTTGTACTAATTTTAGCAGTTCGTCGCGAGTTTCGGGTGCAGTTCCCAGCCATTTACGTAAGCCGCGCATACCCCACGACGGGCCTGATTCCTCGTGCATGATCTTTCCTAAAGACTCTTAATATCTAAAAAAACGTGATTTTATCATACCGCAGAAAATACGCTTGTCTATTGTAATTATGCTGCGCAGTCTTGATCCCGCGGGTCAGTATAGTTTTGTGAATTGGCTCAAAGCGTGAGCTGCAATGCGATAGCCGCTTTATGCTAAAATAAGGCTGATCTTGAATTCCTGAGTCTGTCGATGTCTGAAGCCGAAATTATGCCAAGCCTGCAATTGAATACCCGTGGATTACGCTGCCCTGAGCCAGTCATGATGTTGCATCAAGCCATCCGTAAGTCTAAAGCTGGTGATGTAGTTGAAGTTTTTGCTACGGATAATTCGACCTCTTGGGATATTCCAAAATTCTGTATGCATCTCGGCCATGAACTGCTGCTTCAAGAAGAACGTCTGGATGAAAATGGCAATAAAGAGTTCCATTATCTGGTGAAAAAAGGCGGTTAAAAGATTTTTTGGGTAGATGAGTGATTCATTTGCCCATATTTTTGAAAGATTAAAATTAAAAAGAAAGCTATTTTTTTTGAATACTTGATCGGCTTGAAATTCCTGACTTTCAGAAAATAAAAAATTTGATATTCAAGCCTCTTCCAGAATTACAGTGATGAATCGGAACCATGGCCAGACCAATGAACCTAGGCTGGATATAAATAATTCACTATAATGCCGTAAAAATATTTATAACAATTAAAAATGATAAAAAATCATATCGCTCAAGTATTAGAGCAATTGGGTTTTAGTGCACAGAAGCGTGCTTTGCTTGTTCAGTTTTCCTATCAAAAACTTAATTCCGAAGTTTTTCTGCAACGTATTGATGGCCAACATGTCCTGAATCAGGGACTAAAGATTGAGCTGATTTGTGTGTCGACTAATGCCTTGATTCCCCTTAAAGAATTTATTGGAACTCAAGTAGCGATAGATCAGGTTACGGATCAAAGACAGTTATTTCGCAGTTCCGGAATTATTACTGCAGCAACTCAGGGACAGAGTGATGGCGCATTAACGCTTTATAAACTCACTCTAGAAGATGCAACGTCGCTATGGCATAAACGCCGTAATAGTCGTGTGTTCATGGACAAAAGTGTCCGAGAGATTACTGAAATCTTATTCAAAGAATGGCAGCGTAAGAGTCCATTGTTTGCGGCTGCACTCAAGCTGGATTTATCCGGTTTGCAGCAAACTTATGATGTGCGTCCTTTTACTATGCAGTTGAATGAAAGCGACTATGATTTTTTGACCCGTTTATGGCGTAGTGAAGGGATTAACTGGCTGATTGATGAGTCTGAGCTTATAGTTGTACATTCATCTGCACAGATTGCAGTGCAAAAGCTTAGATTAGTTGATGATAATAGCCACTACCAAGCTTTAAGCCGCAGGGCGATCCGTTTCCATCGTTCCAGTGCTACTGAACAAGAAGATAGCATTACCAGTATTATCGCAGAACGACAGTTGCAGCCGACCGCTGTACATATCCAGCGCTGGCATGCCGATCGCTTGAATCAGGAAGAAGGCGTAGGTTCAGTACAAAGCAAGCACCAGCAGAGTCAGGTTCAGGATATTGCCAGCTTGGTATTGGAACAGGCCTGGAACATCAGTCCGGCATGGGTCACTGATCTCAGGCATGCAGATCAGGCAACCCCAGCCTCAGATGCAAAAATCGAAAAAATAAACCAAAATTTGCAGCATTTCTATGCTGCACAGGCCAAACAATTTTTAGCAACATCCACAGTACGTGATGCCCAAGTGGGTTACTGGTTTCGGCTGGATCAGCATCCTGAAATTGACCAGCATCCAGCAGTAGATAAAGAATTTTTAATCATCTCCAAGAAATTTTATAACCAAAATAATTTGCCTAAAGACTTAAATGAGCAGGTTCATACTTTAATTCAGCAAAGCTGCTGGCAGATGACAGAATTCAAGGACGCAGGTGAGCGTCAGGTCAACCAGCTAGTCTTGCAACGTCGCCATATTCACTTGGTTCCTGAATATCAGCCTTTATTGCAACGACCACAGGCCTATCCGCAACGCGCCAAGGTAGTCGGGCCAGAAGATGAAGAAATTTATGTAGATGAATGGGGGCGGATCAAAATCCGTTTTCTGTTCACTCGTCCAGATGACCATGCTCACGATGGTGGCGCAGGCAGCAATGACAGTGATACAGATTCAGCCTGGGTAGATGTTCTGACCCCGTGGGCAGGAATAGGTTATGGGGTCCGTTTCTTGCCACGCATTGGTGAAATTGTGGCCGTCTACTTTTTCGACGGCAATATTGATCGGCCTTTTGTGGTAGGTCGGATTCATGAAAGCCAACATTCTCCAACGAAGTTTGATCAAAAAGGACAACTACCAGACACCAAAAAACTCAGTGGTATTCGCTCGCAAGAAGTACAGGGGCAAGGCTTTAACCAGCTACGTTTTGATGATACGACTGGCCAGATCAGTATACAGTTATATAGTAATCAAGCTGCCAGTCAGCTCAATCTGGGTAACTTGAGTCATCCGAAAGAACAGGCGGAAAGTGAAGGACGGGGTGAAGGTTTTGAACTTAGAACTGATCAATCGGGTGCAGTCCGTGCAGGTGAAGGGTTATTGATTTCGGCTCATAAACAGCAAGCTGCAGATGGTTCACATATGGATGCTGAACCAGCGAAAAGCCAGCTTGAATCAGGCTTGCAGATGAGCCAAGCACTGAGTGATGTTGCTAAAAACCAGCAAACTGATCCGCTTGAAATCTTTGAGACCCTAAAAAGCTTTATTGAGCAAATTGAACAGCAAGATCAAGACAAAGCAGCTGCCTTTAAACAGGCAATCATGATTCTGACAGCACCAAAATCCATTGCGCTGAGTACTCAGCAGGATATTCATTTGTCTGCGGAAGGTCAAATTAGCCACCAGGCAGCGGACAGTATTAACCTAAGTTCGCAGAAAAAGATTATTGGTCATGCCTCTTCTAAAGTGAGTCTGTTTGCAGCCCAACAAGGCTTAAGAGCTTATGCCGCAAAAGGCAAAGTTGAACTACAGGCGCAAAATGATGGGATGGATATTATTGCGCGTAAAGGTATCAAAGTTGTTTCTACTGAAGATCAGATCGAAATTACAGCAGCGAAGGAAATTGTTTTAACTGCGGGCGGTTCTCAAATTGAAATCAGTAGTGCCGGAATTTTGCCGACGACAGGTGGTCAGTTTGAGATGAAGGCAGGACAACATCAATTTTTATCAGGGGAAAAGGTAATAAATGATATTCCCTATCTCCCTGCCTCACATAATAGTTCCTATGTTTTAGAGTTCGATGTGCGACATAAAATAAACAATAAATTATTAGAAAGCTCTCCAATTTTTAGTCTTATCGATTCTAAGGAGAATGTACGAACAGGAGAGATTCCCAAAGATGGAATTATTAGAGTTACTTCAGAAAATAAGGAAGAAAAATATACGGTTATGGTGCATAAATATGATGCAGAGATATCGGAGTTAGAAGAATGACTTATACGGCTCGTTTAAAAGTATTCTGTGATAATAAAGACCTTTTATCAAAATTAAGCTATACCTTACTAAATACGACAACTCAAAAAAGTTATGGAGGAAAAATTGATCCGAATGGTTGTACCAAAATCTATAATTGCAATAAATTAGATTTAATCTTTATAGAGTTAATTTTAAATAATTCAAAAATCGCCAGAGTGCGTGTTCCCGCACTAGAAAATGGCGAATTTAATAAATCGATATATAAATTAAAATCAACTACAGGTACAACAAAACAAGCAGAATCAAATAAAGTACCTGTTAAAGTTAAAAATGAATTAGAAATAGCACTTGAAGCTTTACATGGTACAGCACTTTACTTTAGTAATAACTTTTTAGATCATGATAGCTCCTTAAGAATTGCTTATATGAAAGCAATTAAAAAAATGAGTCATGATTACTTAAAGGATGTCGAAAATGGAAGAATGACTGTAAAAGACGCTTCGAAAGAGGCTCATACATTAAGAAATGATATTTTAGAACAGACTAGGAAAAAGAATTCTCCAATCGCGTTAGCAGTATCACAAAAAGAAAAAATAGCGGCTAAAAGTTTAGATCAATTCTTAGAATATTATGCATTGAAATTAAAAGATCCTGATAAATGGAAAAAACTGAAAGATCAGTCAAGACAAACCTTGGATAATTATGTAAAAGCATCAATAGGTACAAGAAATTCATATTTTCAGGCGCTTTCAACAGCAGATAAAAATAAAGTTTTTTATAGTGTAGTTAAAGGATCAGGGTCATCCCATGGAACCTTTGATAAAGCAGCAAAGTATATGAAACCACTAGGCAGAGTAATTGTAGTTATTTCAATTTCCTATGCTTGGTATGAGATTTATTCAGCTGAGAATAAAGAAAAGGAATTTTATAAAGAAGTCGCAACCATAGGCTCAGGAGTGGCAGCTGGCGCTGTGAGCGGCTCTATTGCAGGAGGAATTTGTGGCCCCGGGTCTCCCATATGTTCAACAGTAGGTGTAATAATTGGCAGTCTAGCGGGAGGGTATGGAGCATATAAATTAGTTGAAGCTTATGATGAAGAGTTGGAAGCTTTTACAGAATGGACTTTATTTTAATTCCAGTAGGTAGCCTGTATGTTTAAGTTTTTTAAAAGGTTAGTAAGAAAAGAAGCTAATAAAAATTTAGATGCGAATAATTATAAAACTAAAATTAAAAATTTTAGCCTAGAGCATGATCAGATTGTGGGTGTAAATATAGATGATGTAATAATAAAAATATTTTATATAGACATAGTAAGGATATCTATTATGGTTTATGAGGAAGATTTACTCCCTCAACCAATCTGGACTGTGCAAACAATAAAAGACATTATTGATATACCGAATGAATTAAATAATACAGATAAATTATTTTTTGAGGTTCTTAATAAAAAAATAGAAGGTTACAACTCAGTTCAAACCCAAGCAGAAATATTAAAAGCTATGAATGGTACCCATAACAGCCTATTTCATATTTGGCAGCGCCATGATGCAGATAAAATATTTAAATCTATTAAATACTAATTTTTTCTTGCACAAAAAAATTTAATGATGTTTATTTCATAATCTTATAAATATAAAAAAAGCCTCTAAAGTAATTAATTATTTTAGAGGCTTATGCAAGCTAACTAAGTATTACATATTCGGGTAGTTCGGACCACCGCCACCTTCCGGTGTTACCCAGGTGATATTCTGAGATGGATCTTTGATGTCACAGGTCTTGCAGTGTACACAGTTCGCTGCATTGATCTGGAAACGTTTTGAACCATCATCATTCTCCATGATTTCGTAAACACCCGCCGGGCAGTAGCGCTGTGCAGGCTCATCCCATTTTGGCAAGTTGACATCTACTGGAATCGAAGCATCGGTCAGTTTTAAATGCGCAGGCTGGTTTTCTTCATGCACCGTATTCGATACAAACACAGAAGACAGACGGTCAAAGGTCAGCTTGCCATCCGGTTTTGGATAGTTCGGCTTGAAGTTCACTGCATCAACCGTTTTCAGAGTTTTAAAGTCTGGCACCAGATCATGCAGGGTGAATGGCACTTTAAACACGTTCTGGTCGATGAAGTTGAATGCACCACCCATCCATTGACCGAACTTGTGCATTGCCGGGCCAAAGTTACGTGCGCTATATAACTCTTCTTTCAGCCAGCTGTTGTTGAACTTGTCTGGATAAGCAGTCAACTCTTTTACAAAGAAGTCTTCACCTTCAGTCACACGTGCAATCGCCAGGTCACCACCTTTTTCCACACCGGCAGCAATCGCTTCAAATACCGCTTCACCGCAGAGCATGCCGGATTTCATGGCAGTATGTGAGCCTTTGATCTTGGCAAAGTTCAGGAAGCCCGCATCATCACCAATGAGTGAACCACCCGGGAAGGTGAATTTCGGCAGAGAGTTAAAGCCACCTTTAGTTACCGCACGCGCACCATAAGAAATACGCTTACCGCCTTCCAAGTACTGTTTAATCAGAGGATGGGTTTTCCAGCGCTGCATTTCCATGAATGGATACATGTGTGGATTTTCATAAGAAAGATCCACAATCATGCCTAACGTCACCTGGTTATTTTCAGCATGGTATAACCACCAGCCACCTGAAGAACCAGTTTCAGATAAAGGCCAGCCAGCACCGTGCATTACCAGGCCTGGTTTATGCTTGGCAGGATCAATTTCCCAGAGTTCTTTAATGCCGATACCGTAGTGCTGTGGATCAGCATCTTTGTCCAGATTGAATTTCTGGATTAGACGTTTGCCTAAGTGACCGCGACAGCCTTCAGCAAAAATGGTGTATTTGGCATGCAACTCATAACCTGGCGCAAAGTTATGTGTTGGTTCGCCATCTTTACCAATCCCCATGTCACCGGTTTGGATACCTTTCACCGTACCATCTTCATGATACAGAATTTCTGAAGCAGCAAAGCCCGGGAAGATCGATACTTCCAGCTCTTCAGCTTTCTGGCCTAACCAGCGCACCACGTTGCCCAGAGAGATGACATAGTTGCCATCATTGTGCATGGTTTTCGGCACCATCCAGTGCGGGGCTTCTTGTGATTTTTCATCTGAAAGAAGGAAGAAAGTTTTATCTTCTGTGACTGGCACATTTAAAGGCGCACCTTCTTCTTTCCAGTTCGGGAACAGCTCGTTCATGGCACGTGGTTCAAGCACAGCACCTGAAAGAATATGTGCACCGACTTCGGAGCCTTTTTCTACGACACAAACGGACAGATCATTTAAATTGTTTTCAATTGCAAGTTGACGGATCTTGATTGCAGCAGACAGGCCGGCAGGACCCGCACCTACGATCACAACGTCAAACTCCATCGATTCACGTTCGATGTGTTCCATGTAGGACTCCTCATATTTCTATTCGGTGGCAACCATAATCGGATGATTGGGTGCTGCCATGAGTGTTCTGAATTCCTAGACACAAAAATAGTAGTGTCTTTAAGCATCTGGGCTAGTATAGTTTTAAACCCAGGTTAAGCCAATTGGCTGAAACATATTATTTTTCCGTCATCAAGGTCTTCTTTATATGAATAAGTCAGCACCCGAGAAAAATCCGACGAAAAAAGTAGCTTCTAGCGATGATAAAAATTTAATGGATATCGCACAATACTTAAAAGATGCACAGGGCAGTCACAAAAGGTCAATCCCGCCTTTGGATCAATGGCAGCCAAAGCATTGTGGGGCAATGGATCTCAAGGTTTTGGCCAATGGAGAATGGTGGCACGAAGGTCAATTGATTAAGCGTCAGCCGATGATAGACCTGTTTTCAACGGTACTCTGGAAAGAAGAAGGAAAATTCTATCTAAAAACGCCGGTTGAAATGATTGAAATCGAGGTCGAAGATGAACCTTTGTTTGTGAATCAGGTGGATCAGGTCGAGATTGAAGGCAAGACTTACCTGCAATTAACCACCACAACTCAGGACATCATTATTGTCGATAGCGAACATCCTATCTTTATGCGTCAGTATCAGGATGAATTGCGTCCTTATGTGCATGTCCGTTTTGGAATCAATGCGCTGATTCAGCGGGCTGCTTTTTTACATCTGGTGGAGATGGGCGAGCTCGGTGAAAATGCTGCTGGAGAGACGGTTTTAAGCTTGAAAAGTGGTGATTTAGACTTGCATTTAAGCACCTGAGGTTTAAGCTTTGTCGCAAGGTCATTTGAAACAAGCAACTAGCAACGTTATGAGCGCTATCCAACCGATTTATCCCTTAGTAGATCCCATGCCTAAAGCCAGTGCTGATGCACCTATCGGGATCTTTGATTCTGGTGTAGGAGGATTATCGGTTGCTTTGGAAATTGCCCGGTATTTGCCCAATGAGCGCTTTGTTTATTATGCCGACACGGCTTACGTACCTTACGGACCGCGTAAAGATCAGGAAATCCGTGACCTGACTGCGCGAGCGATTGAATGGCTGTATCGTGAAGGCTGTAAAGTTGCAGTCGTCGCCTGTAATACCGCTTCTGCTTTTAGCCTGGATTATTTACGTGAGCATTACGGTGAAAACTTTCCGATCATTGGTCTGGTGCCAGCGCTAAAACCTGCAGTCCTCAATACCCAATCCAAAACGGTGGCCGTTCTGGCCACACCTGCAACCTTTCGTGGCCAGCTGATTAAGGATGTCATGACCCGTTTTGCCGAGCCGGCAAAGGTCAAAGTGATTCTGGTGACCTGTCTGGATCTGGTGCCTTTTGTAGAAGCCGGCCAACAGATGAGTCCTGAGTGTCTAGCGACATTAACTCAGATTTTACAACCGGTTGTTGATCAGGGTGCTGATTATTTAGTGCTAGGATGTACACATTACCCCTTCCTAAAATCGTCAATTCAGTATATTTTTGGTCAAAAGCTGACATTAATTGACTCAGGATTCGCGGTTGCGAGACAAACGGCCCGAATTTTGATTAAAAATGGGTTATTATTTGAACATGAGTGCAAGGACAGTCTGAAAATCCGACTTGTGGTTAGTGGTCAAAATGCTGAACAGCTCCAGCCGATTTTAGGGCATCTGATTCCAGCCGATATTAAATGGCAGGTCAGCAATATGGAGACAGAAGTCAGCTAGGCGACCATCACTCATCTTATAATTTTCAAAGATATATTTTTATACTGGGGTCGTCATATTGTGTCAGGGCAGGGTGTAGCCGGCCAGATCAATGCGCAGTAAAAGAGGATAATCAATGCTCGATAAACGTTATCAGGTGTTTATCTCCACCTCTGGTGCAGAAATGCAGCCAGAGCGGATCATCTTGTCACAAACTTTGGTCGGCATGGGTTTCTTTTCCTGGGGGCTGGAACAACGCACTCCTTTAAATACTGCATTTGCGCGTCGCCAGATTGATGACTGTGATTATGTGGTGATTCTGCTGGGTAGCCAGTATGGTGAGCAGTCGGTTTCCGGTGTGGGTTATATGCACCTGGAATATATTTATGCTGTGACCAAGCAGAAACCGATTATTGTATTTATGCATGAAGATCCGGCTTCACGTGATCCTTCATTGCACGATACGAAACCTGAATTACAAGAAAAATTTAAAGAATTTCGTCAGTTATTGCAGCAGGAAGCTGATCAGGTCTTTTGCTATCGCACCTTGCGTGATCTGGAAATGGCGGTACGTTTGAACATGCCGCAAATGCTGGAACGCTATCCGGTAAGTGGCTGGGTACGTCCGCAGAATACTCAAGCCTTGCATGACGAGATTGACCAGCTCAAAGCCAAAGTGGCCCAACTGGAACGCGATGGGGGGACACGTGAAGTGGATCCTTTCCTGAGCCTGCCGAAAGTGTCTATGCATGAAGTTTTCTCTTTCGAATACCGTATGCATGCTTATCAGGATGGTAACTTTAAAGAGCTGAAAGTTGAGAAAAGACTGACCTGGGCACAATTGCTGGCTATTCTTGGTTCTACATTCATTAATCCAACGCCGGAGGAATTTTTCTCCAAGCGTATGAATGAGTATTTGAATGAAACCGGTCTGGCAGATGCACGAGCGGAAATGCCGCGCGCGCATGCTGTAGCCCGTGCCCAGATTAATATCCGTGCCCTGCATAGCCTGAAATTGCAAATGCGCCAGAATGACTGGATTATACCGTCGGGCCGTGATGACCGCCAACGTCTGCTTTGGCAGATTACGCCTAAGGCACAGAAGCTGCTAGACAGTAACTTGCTGGATAAAGATCGTACTTTTCAATATAAGTCAGTGTATTAATCCATATAGAGAATAAGTAAAAAGCTGTTAAAGTAAGCAGGTTGATACTACTACGGGCGTACTGCATGTTTTCTACAGCTAAACCGAAAGTTACGATTATATTGGCAAATTTAGGCACACCTGATGCACCGACTGTGCCGGCAGTACGCGATTTCCTGAAGCAGTTTTTATCTGATCAGCGTGTCATTGAAATTCCCAAGCCAATCTGGCAACTCATCCTGCGTTTATTTATTTTACCGTTCCGTCCTAAGCGGGTTTCCCGTGCCTATGCACAGGTCTGGGGCCAGGATTCACCGATGCGTGAGATTCTGCTGCAGCAGGTAAGTCAAGTAAAGGCTAAGCTCATTGAACAATATCCGCAATTTGAACTGAATGTGGTACCTGCCATGACCTATGGCAATCCCAATATTCAGGCTGTCCTCGATCAGATTTCGGCTCAACCGCAAGATCACATTATTCTGTTTCCGTTATTTCCCCAGTATTCAGCGACTTCTACCGCACCTCTGTATGATGCGGTCGCAAAATGGGTGCTGAAACAGCGCAATCTACCTGGTCTGTCGATTATCCGCGATTATTATCAGCATCCTTTATTTATCCAGTCACTGGCACAAAGTGTTCGGGACTATCAGGCGATTCATGGGCAGCCAGAAAAACTGTTGATGTCATTTCATGGTATCCCGCAGCCCTATGCCGATAAAGGTGATCCTTATGCGGATCGTTGCCGGATCACAGGCAAACTGGTTGCAGAAGCTTTAGGTCTATCTGAAGATCAATATGCAATTAGTTTCCAGTCCCGGTTTGGTAAACAGGAGTGGGTTAAGCCTTATACGGATGCCTTAATTGAAGAGTGGGGCAAACAGGGCGTGAAATCAATTCAGGTGATGAGTCCGGCTTTTTCGGCTGACTGTCTGGAAACACTGGAAGAGCTGGCCATGGAAAATGGGGAGACCTTCAAGGCTAATGGCGGGGAAAGCTACAGTTATATTCCGGCCTTGAACAACCGTGAAGATCATGTGCAATTGCTCAATACGCTGTTACAGGCTAATCTTGAAGCATTAAATCAGACGCTTGCCCATTAATCTTTTGAGGTTTCTTATCCTATGTTACAAGTCAAAATTGTTCCTGTGACTGCATTTCAGCAAAACTGCTCGATTCTTTGGGATAGTGACAGTAAAGAGGCTGTTTTGATTGATGCAGGGGGCGAACCTGAGAAATTAAAAGCGGAAATAGAAGCACTGGGCTTAACAGTCAAGGCTTTATGGCTGACTCATGGTCATCTCGATCATGCTGGAGCAGTTGGTGCTTTAAAAAAAGTTTGGGATGTGCCGGTGATTGGTCCGCATAAGGACGATGCATTCTGGCTGGATATGATTCAGGAAGTGTCTGCCCGTTATGGCTTTCCGATTCCGGAAAAAGTAGAAGTCACGCAATGGCTGGAAGGTGGAGAAGTTCTCAAGCTGGGTGATGAAGAGTTTGAAGTACGTTTTGCCCCAGGCCATACTCCAGGTCATGTAATGTTCTATAACAAGAATCATGCTTTGTTATGGACAGGGGATGTACTGTTTAAAGGTTCAATTGGGCGGACAGATTTCCCGCGTGGCGATCACCAGCAGTTACTCGATTCAATCCAGCGCGAATGTTTTAGCCTGCCGGATGAAACCCAATTTATTTCAGGACATGGTCCGATCAGCAATATTGGTTTTGAAAAGCAGCATAACCCTTTCGTTGCAGGAAAAGCGGGTTAAAGTAGATAAAAAGATCAGCCTAGCTGGTCTTTTTATTTGCTAAAAGGATTATTTAAAGACTGACGGGTTTGTGCGTAGATCAGCCAAGTCATAATGGCAAGGAGAATTCCAACAACAATAAATAAGCCATCCTGTTGGAAAATGCCTATTCCTAATGACAATATCGCAAGTATTCCTACCCCAATTAAAATGATCTTTAGAATAATGTAGCCCATGTTCTTGCTCTAAAATAATGTGGTATTTCTGCGTAAGAACATAGTATTAAACTGGCATATGTGCTGTTAACTTGTGTTGGTTTTCTACAAGCCTTTTATAAAAATCATGTAATTATTTAGGATGTGCTTAATGATATGGGATATTTTAAAAAGTTCAGTCTTCTTCAGAAGATTCAGCCGCTGGAGCATCTTGGGTTGGCAGTTTGTATTCTTCGCTGGCCCAAGCGCCAAGATCAATCATTTTGCATCGTTCCGAGCAGAAAGGACGAAATTCATTATTTTCCCAAGTGGTCAGTTTGCCACAGCGTGGACATTTTAAAGTGGTCGACATCAGCGCACTCCCTAGAAAAATAAAGCTTCGATTAGGCAAATATAACTGCACTTGTTAGACTTATACAGTTTTTATTAGTTTGATCTGATTATGTCGATTCGTCAATTTCAAGCACAGCGTATGCATGCGCCTCGTGATTTCCAAAGTATCAGTTCTGAACCGGTTTGTGTGGAAATCGGTGCGGGCAAAGGTAAACATGCTTTGCTCTTCACTCAGACCAATCCGAACAGCAAGCTGATTGCGATCGAGCGAACTCGAGAAAAATTTTTAGCCATGCAAAAACAGCATGCACTGGAAGGACAACCGAATTTACAGACGGTTCATGCTGATGCCTTGCCTTGGATTGTGCATGCACTCTATCCAGCGCAAGTCGAACAGTTCTTTATTTTATATCCGAACCCTGAGCCGCATAACCCGGCACAGCGCTGGCTGAATATGCCATTTTTTGAGTTTTTATTATCGCGTTTAAAAACTGGTGGCACGATCACTTTAGCGAGTAATATTCCTGAATATATTGAGGAGGCAGAGCAGCAGGTTCAAAATCTGTGGAAACTGCCTTTCGTTAAAGAAGTCATTGGCCAAGACTCGGCAAGAACTCATTTTGAAATTAAATATCTAGAACGTGGTGAGTTGTGCCAGCAATTGATTATTAGTAAACCGGAAGGCTATACAACGCGTTTTGATGAGTTTCAGCCGCTACAAGGGCAGAATGCGAGTCCAGCGGAATAAGCCATGACGAAGCGCATTGCAATTGTGGGTGCTGGCCCGGCAGGCTTGATGGCTGCAGAAGTTCTGAGTCAGTCTGATTATGAGGTGCATGTTTTTGAACAAAAGCCTTCGGCTGCACGCAAATTTCTGATGGCTGGGAAAACTGGTCTAAATATTTCCCATGCCGAACTAGTCGAACAGTTTGTGCAACGTTATGATCAAGTGGACTGGTTAGCGCCTTGGATCAAACGTTGGGATGCCGTATGGATTCAAAACTGGATGAGAGATCTTGGTATTGAACCTTATATTGGTTCTTCAGGTCGAGTTTTTCCTACAGAAATGAAGGCCGCTCCACTATTGCGTGCCTGGCTAAAACGTCTGACCGAGCATGACATCCAGTTTCATTATCGCCATCAAATTCTAGATCTGGAGAATCATCAGCTACAGATCCATGATTTAAAAACTGATCGCACATTCACAGAAAACTTTGATGCGATTGTTTTGGCTTGTGGTGCAGTGTCATGGTCAAAACTCGGCAGTGATGGCAAATGGCAAGCATGGCTTGATTGCAGCGAGATTGAACCTTTCCAAGCCAGTAATGCGGGTGTGGAATATCCATGGTCCAAGTTTATGCAGCTAATCTTCGGTCAGCCACTGAAACGGGTCGAAGCTTGGGTTGATGGCGGTGACAAGACTATGGGTGATATTGTGATCAGTCACTATGGTCTGGAAAGTGGTCTGATCTATAAACAAGGCCGGGGGCTGCGTCAACAGCTGAAACAGGGTCAGCCGATGCAGCTGAATCTGGATCTTTTTCCGGATCAAACCGTAGAACAATTAGCTAAAAAATTACAGCCAAGTAAAAAGCAGTCTTTGAATAATATCTGGCGGAAAGCAGGTCTGGATGGTGCAAAAGCTGCTCTGGTGCGTGAACTGGTACCAAAATCGCTTTGGCAAAATGCTACTGAATTAGCACAGCAGATTAAGCAATTAAAAATTCCTTTAACCGGTTTCCGTCCTATACAGGAAGCGATTAGCTGTGCAGGTGGTGTTAAACGCGAGGTTCTGTCAGAGCAACTTCAGCTTAAATCCAATCCCCATGTGTTCTTATGTGGTGAGATGCTGGACTGGGATGCGCCTACAGGGGGTTACTTGCTGACAGCCTGTTTTGCCACTGGACGAGCAGCCGCAGAAGGGGTGCAGCAATATTTAGTTCAAGCTCAATAATCCGCATTCTTCAGAAAGTGAAAATTAAATCTTAGTGCTGCTTATAAAATTTCAGGAAGTGTCTGCTTCCTGAACTGTATTATTTATTGTGCTGGGGCTTTATTTGCAGTGGTCATCTCTGGATATTGTGAACGCCAACGTTCCAGTTGCTCCTGGGCATGTAGATATTTGCCTAGACCTTTTACATTTTCACTGGCTTCATTCACAGTAGTGGCCTGAGATTTCGGACTATTCACCAGTTTTTCCTGATGTTCCCAGTATTGATACATCAAACCCTGAATATAACGGCCCTGTTCAGTTTTAAGCTCCAGATCTTTGAGCATATTTAGTGAAGACTGGACATGATCGCGTTGACGTTGCTGGACAAATTCCGGAGTCAGATTGTCATCATTGCGCATGCCATTGAGCTCAGCTTCCAGATCCGCGCTCATTTCCTGAAAACGTTCTTCATAGTCATTCAAGACAGCAATATCATGGGGATCATCTTCCGTTTTAGGGAAGTTTTTCACGGGTCCAGTTTTCAATTCCTGCATGATTTCCTCTGATGCAGAGTCTTCTGTTGCTTGCTGTTCTACAGATTGTGAACTTTTCTGGTCACAGGCCATCAAGAACATGGCAGCAGTGAAAAGTGCAGTTCGTGACATCAATTGAATCGTGTGCATGATTGAATCCTGTTCCTAATTATTTTTCTTGAATACATAAACATAGGTGATATAAGGGAAATTAATCATATCTTCTGCACCTTTGTCCGTATAGTTTTTGATAATTTGTTCGAATTGCTGCTTGAGCTGTTGTTGCTGTTCTTTTTGTAGTGCGGCAATAAAGCTGGTCGACAATAAGCGTTTGGAAACCACCTGTTCGACAGGGCCATGCTGTAGCTGGTGCATTTGCGTTTCAGCATAAGGCTGAAAGAGATTCTGTTCCTCAAATACTTTACGCCAGGCATCACTATGATAGCGTGGTGTATCGCCTTTCAGTGGTACAATATAATCTGCTAGGGCTTTGACCCAGTCGACTGTAATATCACGCTGGTTCCAGACCAGTACCAGAAAGCCTTGAGGTTTAAGTACCCGATCCAGCTCCTTTAAGGTTTCCAGATTGGCAAACCAGTGAAATGACTGTGCACAAAACACGGCATTCACGCTATGATCGGGCAGGGGAAGCTGGTGGCTCATCCCTTCAAGGGTATGAATATCCGGATGTGCCAGTTTTAACTGGGCCAGCATCTCAGGGACAGGATCAATGGCGGTGATGTGGCTGCTGAGCGGGCGTAAATAGGGAATAAATTTACCTGTTCCTGTTCCCAAATCGACAAGATCTGCATGTACAGGCAATGACAGTGTCTCGGCAAGCCACGGGCTTAGATCTGCCGGATAGTCAGGGCGTACCTGCTGATAAAGCTCAGCCGCTGCACTAAACCCCTGTTGAGCTGCAGGATGCAGTGATTGTGTCATATTTTGCGCTTTTTAATCTTTTTCATCGATATAAAATAGCATATTCACTTTTTCGGCCCTATTCATTGAGTGAATTGTTGCCGAAAAGTTAGATTCACCAGCACGGGAAAGTTATGGATAAGCAGATTGTTTTTGAAGATGAGCATATACGCGCAATTTTTATGCCGGGGGCATCTTCAGAATTGATTTTTTCATTTGGAGATTTGATTACCCGTGCCAAGGGCTTGAGCATCAATGCCGAAAAATCATTAGCGAAATTTGAATTTAATGTTTTGGGAATCATGCCTAAACATAAATCTTGGTTTCCCAAAAGTTCCATGTGGAACATGTTGCAAGCCTTTGCCGAGCTGATTTCGCCGTTTCAGCAGCGCATTGCCTATGGTGGCTCCATGGGCGGCTATGCTGCGATTAAATATTCCAATCTGCTGAATGTTCAGCGAGTGGTCGCGATGGTGCCGCAATATTCGATCGATCCGAAAGATGTCGAAGATGCCCGCTACAACATGTTTTACCAGCCTGAGCTGAATGAAGGCATGCGAATTGAGGCAGAAGATGTCAGTCCGGAACGGGAATATATTCTGGTGTATGATCCGTATTGCACCGAAGACCGGGCACATTACCTGAAACTGGAAGCCATACTTCCACAGCATCATGTACTGCATCTGCCATTTACCGGCCATGATGCCATCGCTGTTCTGGCCAGTTCCGAGCTACTGTATGACTTTTTATTGCATGAATATGATGAAAGTTATTTCTACCAGAAAATGCGCCGGGTCAAGAAAAACAGCAAGTTCTATTATCGCAAGGTGATTGAGAATATCCTGCCGAGGCATCGTTTTGCTTTAGGACGTATCCTGAAAAATAATGATCTGCTGCTGGATACCCAGTTTTTTGATGCAGCGCAAAAACAGGTGATTTTGCGTGAATTGCTGAGTAATAAACAGGTCGATCAGCAAGACCTGCTCAAGCTTGGTATTCACGTTAATTTGCCGCAGGAAAAGCGTCAGTTATTGCTGGATGCCTATGGACATGCGCTGGTCTTTAACGTCATCAGCAACAAGATCGAGAGCTATACCGGTGATGCGATTGCACTAAACCATAAATTCCTGATTCCGATTTATGCCAAAGGTAATGGCTTGCTGACCATCAATCTGAATGATGAGCGTTATCTGGTGGTGATGAATGACCGACATATCATGAAACTGGTCAAGGAACAGGATGAATTAAATGTAGGCATGCATCCGATTATCATGAAACGCTATGCTGATTTTTATATGTTCAGCTATAAGCATCTGAATTTGCATACAGATGAATACGGCGCTTCCGGTTTCGTTGACGCAAGTGACAAAAATACACAGTTTGTGACACGAAGTGAAATGAACTAACGAAAAATTTTTTCTAAAAAACAAATACTTGACTTATTTTTGCTAAGGCCTAATATGGTCTTAGGCGGTATGAAAAATAGTCACACCGCTCCTGGTTGTTTATATGACAAGGGAGTAAATATATGCAATCTATACGAGTTACGAGTATTTGTTTTATTCTTGGACTGATGCTGCCTAATTTTGCACACGCGGAAAGTGTGAATCCTGCAATGATCTTGCTCAGTTCTTCTCTTATTTTTCTAATCTTTCTCAGTGTATATGTGATTTATAAGGTGCGACGTTCTTTGCGTAACCATATTGATAAGTCTGTAGATTAACCACTTCTGACATTAAGTTGCTTGAAAACCCTGCAGGACTTGTTTTAAATGACAATCAAAATAAATTGTCAAACAAGGTTGAGGGTAGCGCCATGAAAGCCGCTTATTTAGATTATGCTTCTTTAGACCAACAGGATTTGGACTTTCAGGCACTTCATGCAGTATTTGATCAGCTGGTCTTATACCCGGCTACATCGGCTACAGAGATTCAGTCCCGTGTGGCCGATGTCGATGTCATCATTACCAACAAAGTCATGATTGACGCGGTAACCATCCAGCAATGTCCTCAACTGAAACTGATCCTGATCTCTGCCACAGGCACCAATAATGTCGATCTGGCTGCGGCCAAGGCACGTGGCATTGTGGTGTGTAACTGTCAGGCTTATGGTACCTCTGCTGTCGCTCAGCATACCCTTATGCTGATGCTCACTCTGGCTACTTCATTTTTAACCTATCAGCGTGCAATACAGCAGGGCGAATGGCAAAAGGCCAGCCAGTTCTGTCTATTGGGCGCACCTATTGTGGAACTGGCAGGTAAGACCTTAGGCATTGTCGGTTATGGCGAGCTAGGCCATGCAGTTGCCAGACTGGCAGAAGCCTTTGGCATGAAAGTACTGATTGCCGCTTTGCCTAACCGTCCGGCAGATGACTCACGTATTCCATTTACCGATTTATTGCCACAAGTGGATTTTTTAAGCCTGCATTGCCCTTTAACGGAAGATACCCGTCATTTAATCAGTCATGCCGAACTGGATACGATGAAACCAAGCGCATTTTTAATTAACTGTGCACGTGGCGGAATCGTCGATGAACAGGCGTTGGCTCAGGCCTTACGCGAAGGCAAAATTGCCGGTGCTGCGACGGATGTGCTTACCGTGGAGCCACCGAAAGAGGGCAATGTATTGCTCGACGCCTCAATTTCTAACCTGATTGTTACACCGCACAATGCTTGGGGCAGTGTCGATGCGCGTCAACGCATTGTGGATCAGATGGTGGAAAATGTAGCAGCCTTTAAGCAAGGTCAGCCCATCCGTCAGGTAAATTAAAAATTATTAAATAAAAACTAAATGCTGATCGAATTCGATCAGCATTTTTTTCGGTTTTCTGGCGTAATATATTTATCTAATAGTTTTAAAAATTCACTCTGAACCAGTGCAGACCGGGGGTTAAATATAATCTCCTGATAGACCCGCTTAAATTCGGGTACCCGTTCGTCGGGACGCTTGTCATAAGATGTTCGATAATGGGTTTCAAACATATAAATCAGATGATTCTGCGAGAAATAGGCAGTTCGATAGCTATAAATATCATCTCCCTGAGCCCCATTCTTAATTTACACATATCCTTGATCCGATACAGGTCAGCATTATTGGCAGAGGCGGGTCTAAATTCTGCTTCATCAAGGTTTTGAATATGCTGGATTTTTTCGCCTTCGGTTTTGTGATTATAAGAGGCGGCACTAGATAGGCTCGGGATTGAGGATAATTCATCATCAATCGCAGCAATTGAGGTCACGGTTTCACCTGAAACCAGTAAAGTGATGTACAGGATGGCTACGCCACACAGAATGCCGACGATAAAGCTGAAAAGAATTTTTCTCATTTTTATTATCTTCTCATGATTTTATTTGAGCTCAGTCTAAAGAAAGGCTCAACTATCTTCAATGCTTAAAAGAAAAAGCCCGTAATGGGCTTTTTTCAATGCGATGATTTAGAGATCATCTACTGCATAACTGGTCGCTGCATCGGAACTTGATTGGGGTTGTGATACCGATGAATTTTGAGTTGCGGTAGATGGCTGACTCAAAGGTTGCTGCACGATCGGCGCCTGTTGTGAATTGCCGCGCCAGACTTCCCGAGTTTGCTGAATTTTCTGACCCGTTTGCTGTGCTGCCTGAGTCGCACCCTCATCTACTTTCTGGATGGTATCTGATGCCACAGACTTGGTATTGCCCCAGGCACGGTCTACACCCGGTTTGATTTTGGCAATACCTTTTTCAGTGACTTCACCTACTTTTTCAGCGGTATTGATAACACCTTCCTGCGCTTTATAGGCAAACACATGCAGCAGGTTCGGATTCTCACCGTAAGGCGCAATCGGTTTGGTGATTTGAGTGGTTTCGGTCTGTGCAAACACAGGTGCGCAGAACATTAAAGCAGTCGTTAAAATAATTGGGGTTTTGATATTCATTATGGATCGACCTCGAATTCGTCAAAGAGCGGTCTGAGTTTGGTTTTCAGTGTAACGGATAATCAGCCAAAAACAATGAATAAGCTGTGAAGAGAGTATAGGTTCAGCGTAGTGTGATGCGAGGATTTTATAATTTTTAAGGGGAAGAAGAAGTAGGTCAAATCAGAAAAAAGATTAAATTTCTATTCATTCAAATAAATAGCCCCATTTTCAAAAAAACAGGGCGATCTATTTAGTCACATTGTGTCAGGGCATCTTTAGCAAAATGATTGCGCAGAGTCACAAAGTTCTTTTGTACCGCCGCATCATGCAGGTCAAATTTTTGTGCTGTGCTGGTTCCGTCGCGTTGGAAAGTCGCTGAGCCGGCATCAATCAGGGTCATACCTTTAAATGACCATTGTTCAACTGAACGGTTGTTGCCAATGTCGCCGGTAAATTCAATCACGCATTTGTCGAGGAATTTGGTCAGTTTCGCTTTATTGTTGGTTGTTTCTGGAATAACTTCGAGATTTTGTACTTCCTGTAATACACCCAGTTCCAGTTGTGGAATGGTGGGTTGAGATGTACATGCTGTAAGTGCGATACCCGCAAGAGTCGTCATAATGAGTGTTTGAAATTTCATGCGCTTCTTTCTTGTTGAGTGTTGTTGAGATGAGTATATGAAATATATAGGGATATGCCTATAGCAATAAAACTATCGATTCCAGTCTTGAGTTCGAATACGGCCAGTCTGGTAGTAAATCGATACTAGTTCTATAAAATTTTTGAAATCTGAGTTTTCATTTAGAATTCTATTAATTGATTGCCAGTCAACTTCTTGTCGACGTCGTGCAGGCAATAAAATTTCACTTTCAGTTGGATTCTCAGGAATTAAAATTATTACACCAATTCCATGAAGTGCAGAAAGCATCCGAAGTTCTTCTTCAACCTCACTTGTTGATATTGAGGTCGCGACTAAATATCCTTCATTAGCCCAACTTGAATTACTCACAGCTTGGAAAAAGCTACTACGGACATTTGAACTATTTAATTCTTTTTTGACTTCAAAAGACCACAGACGAACATTTTGTCCAGAACTATGTTTTACACAAGTTTTAACAAGGTCATTCCAACGATTATCTAATGCTTGCATGGCAACAATATCAGGGTGTAACCACTGATTACCATTCTGTCCACGAGTGTTTCTTGAACGTTTTTCATCAATTCTAAGACAATATAGATTAAGTTCCGAATTTAAAAACTCAGTAAGAATTGGATAAAGATCGTGCTCTGATAAGTGATCTAATTTAATTATTGGTAAGTGGACTTCAGTGTCAGTACTTTCAGAAATAACTAAATTATCAATATCTTGTTCTACTTCATAGGTTGAATTAGGGTCAAACCAAAATTGTCTTGGTCGAGGTTGATCACGTATATGAATATGTGGTGAAACTTTTAGAATATTGGTTTTTGCGCCACTACTAATTTCACGAACAATTTGTTGTACAAAATCTGCGTTTGATTCAAATCGATCATTTAATCTTTTAAATTCATAATCTTCAGGAAATAATTGGATAATTGCTTCTGCTATTTCTCTTGAAGTAAATTTTTGATTCGGATGTGATTTTAAAAACTCTGCAACTTTCTGTGTCTGTGATAATTTCATTATATTCAAAAAATAAAAACCCCACTAATTTATAGCGGGGTTTTATATGCTTTACAACTAATTAAGACTTAGTGTTGAAGCACTGAAATATCTGCAACTTTAGTGAACAGGTCACGAAGCTGAGCAAGCATACGTAAACGGTTTGCTTTCAGGTCAGCATCATCAGCCATCACCATGACACCGTCAAAGAACGCATCTACTGGCGCACGTAGGGCAGCCAATGCAGACAACGCAGCAGTGTAATCTTTAGAAGCAAACAGTGGCTCAACCTCTGGTGTGATTTTTTGCAGTTCAGCGAACAATGCTTTTTCAGCATCTTCCACCAGATTGGCTTCAACCACAGCACCTTCAGGTGCAGCTTCTTTGGCAAGAATGTTGGCAACACGTTTGTTCGCAGCAGCAAGTGCAGCAGCTTCAGGCAATGCACGGAAGTGATTTACCGCATTTACACGTTTGTCAAAATCAAGCGGAGATTTTGGAGACAAGGCTTGAACCGCTTGAATCACATCAACAGCAACGCCTTGGTCTTCGTATTTCGCACGGTAACGACCTTCAAGGAAGGCAACCGCATCTGCCAAAGTCTTGTCGTGGTCTTTCAATACATCGCCATAAGCAGCCAATGCCAGCTTGATCAGGTCTTCGATAGATACATCAAGTTCGTTTTCAGTCACCAGACGCAGGATACCAATCGCAGAACGACGTAGCGCAAATGGGTCTTTAGAACCTGTAGGTGCCTGACCGATACCGAAAATACCAGTTAAAGTATCTAGACGATCCGCAAGCGCAATCGTTGTACCAGTTTTGGTTTTAGGCAGAACGTCACCTGCGAATTTAGGTAAGTATTGCTCACCTAAAGATTCAGCCACTTCATCATTTTCGCCTTCAAGACGTGCGTAGTAAGTACCCGCGATGCCTTGAAGTTCTGGGAATTCACCCACCAGCTCAGAAGTTAAGTCACATTTAGCGAGAAGAGCCGCTTTTTCAGCATCTTCAGCTTTGGCACCCGTAATCGGAGCAAGTGCGACAGCCAGTTTGGCAATACGTTCAGACTTATTCCACAAAGTACCCAGTTGTGCCTGAAATACCATGTTTGCCAGTTTTTCTTTACGAGAAGCCAGTGGCTGTTTCTGATCTTGCAGGAAGAAGAACTCGGCATCTGACAGACGCGGACGAACCACTTTCTCGTTACCTTCAATAATTTGAGTCGGATCTTTAGACTCAATATTTGAAACGGTAATGAAGTAAGGCTGTAATTTGTTTTCGGCATTTACCAGACAGAAATACTTCTGGTTGTCCTGCATAGTGGTGATTAACGCTTCTTGAGGAACGGCAAGGAAGCGTTCTTCGAAGCTGGCACGTAATGCAACCGGCCATTCAACCAGAGCAGTGACCTCGTCGCGAAGATCAGCAGGGACAATCGCAATCGCATTCACTTCATCAGCCAGCGCTTTGACTTGCTGATCAATGATCGCTTGACGCTCCTCAAAAGATGCAATCACTTTCGCAGCGCGAAGAGCATCCAGATACGCATCTGCATTGGCCAGGATAATCGCTTCAGGCGCATGGAAACGATGTCCATAAGTGACATTGCCTGCTTTGTGATCCTGAATGGTTGCATCAATCACATTGCTGTCTTTTAACAACACAACCCATTTCACCGGACGAACAAATTCGGTACGGCTAGCAGCAGAACGCATGCGTTTTGCGATTGGCAATTGATCCAGAGCATGTTGCAGGATTTGTGGCAGTAAAACGTCCAGACTTTGGCCTTTGACATCTTTCAGGTAGCAGACTTTTTCAACTTTACCGGCCTGGAAAGTAGACACCTGATCAACCGTAATGCCTTGACCGCGCATAAAGCCTTCAAGCGCTTTAGTCGGTTTACCTTCAGCATCATAAGCAGCTTGAACAGCAGGGCCGTCAAAACGTTTTTGCGTATCTGCTTGAGCAGCATCAACGTTGATGATTTTTAGTGCCAGACGACGCGGTGCTGCATAAGCTTCGATTGCATCGAAAGCCAGACCGGCATCTTTTAAGCCTTTCTCAGTTTCAGCTTTTAATGCATCACGTAATTTTTTCAGGCTTTTTGGTGGAAGTTCTTCACAGCCAAGTTCAAATAAAACTGTATGTTTAGACATTATTTGTTCTCCGCTGATTTTTCTGCTTGAGCCGCTTCTGCTTCTACTTGAGCTTTAAGCTGAGCCAGGACTTCGTCACGTAGGTGAGGTTCTGCCATTGGGAAACCAAGTTTCGCACGTGCTGCCACATAACTGGTTGCGATTGAACGTGCCAAAGTACGTACACGCAGGATATAACGCTGACGTTCAGTCACAGAGATCGCACCACGCGCATCCAGCAGGTTAAAACTGTGTGATGCTTTAATCACTTGCTCATAAGCAGGTAATGGCAGTTCAGCTTCGATTAAACGAGACGCTTCTGACTCATAAAAATCGAACAATTCAAATAGTTTGTCGACAGGTGCATATTCAAAGTTATAAGTCGATTGCTCAACTTCATTTTGATGGAACACATCGCCATAAGTCACAGTACCGAACTGACCTTTGGTCCAAACCAGATCGTAAACTGAGTCTACACCTTGCAGGTACATTGCCAGACGTTCCAGACCATAAGTGATTTCACCAGTAACTGGATAACATTCAACACCACCGACTTGCTGGAAGTAAGTGAACTGAGTCACTTCCATGCCGTTCAGCCAAACTTCCCAGCCTAGACCCCACGCGCCCAGTGTTGGAGATTCCCAGTTATCTTCCACGAAACGGATGTCGTGAACTAAAGGATCAATACCGATTGCCTTTAAGGAATCCAGGTACAACTGCTGGATATTGTCCGGGTTTGGCTTAAGCACAACCTGGAACTGGTAGTAGTGTTGCAGACGGTTCGGGTTCTCACCATAACGGCCATCTTTCGGACGGCGTGATGGCTGAACATAAGCGGCATTCCAGGTTTCAGGACCTAGTGCACGAAGGAATGTTGCAGTGTGGAATGTCCCTGCACCCATTTCCATGTCGTAAGGCTGTAACACGACGCAGCCTTGCTCCGCCCAATAGTTTTGTAAGGCAAGAATTAAGCCTTGGAAGGTATCAATATGCGATATGGCGCGACTCATGGTCATCCACTTAAAATTAGAGAAAAATTGTGCTTGATTATAAGGATTTTACAGGGGAGTGGCAAAGGGTTAATACGCTGAAAATATTTTGGAAAAAATTAAAATGGTCTTCATTCATGCCAGATTTTGCGCGGCTTTGCTGCAATTTTATGCTGGAATAGCAATGGGGTGAGATCTAAAAATCAGGAATAAATCAGATGTATAGCATCCTGTTCACTGAAGCGCGATAAAGTTAAACTGATCTCATACGATTGCGGTCTTAGAATTAGTTTAATCTTCACACAATATAATAATGCCTAATAATAAGGAACTTCATGACCACTTACCAAATTCAGTGCCATTTAAAATACAAGATTGTGCAACCTACCGAATTTATTTTTATAGTTCAGGTCGCCCATCATCCCGATCAGAATATTCTCGAAGAACAGCTCACCATGAATATGCCGGTCAAGTGGCATGAATTTCGGGATGCTCAGCATCAAAACCGTCATATCCGGTTGCAACTCGAACCTTGTGAGGCATTTGAACTGAATTATAGCGCGACAGTTACCCGTCAGCCGAGCATTCCGGTTGATCTGAGGCAAAACCTGAATGAAGTCAAAATTCCAGACCTACCGGATGAAGTGCTACCTTATTTGTTAGCCAGCCGCTACTGCAATTCAGATTTATTACTAGAAATGGCGAAACGCTCATTTGGCTGGATGACACCCGGCTATACGCGTGTAAAAGCCATTGAACAGTGGATTTATAACAATATTTTTTATGTCTCTGGCTGCTCTGACCAGTTTACGACTGCAACAGATGTACTGGTCCACCGGGCAGGGGTATGCCGTGACTTTGCCCATTTAGGTATTGCACTATGCCGTGCTTTAGGAATTCCAGCACGCATGGTGGTCGGTTATGTGGAAATTGAAAAATTTTTACCCGATTTTCATGCCATTTTTGAAGCCTATCTGGAAGGAGGATGGGTGCAGTTTGATCCGACCCGTTTGGCTCCGGTTGACGAGCTGATTCGCATTGGCACCGGGGTAGATGCCGGAGATGTGGCCTTCTCAACCTATTATGGTCAGGTCGAACTGCTCAAAATCGAACCTCTGATTAAACCTGATTCTCATAGCGAAGCTAAGGCTAAAATCACCTGACATGAATTATCTCATTGAAAATTCTATGAGGGATTGAACCGTAAAAGAGGACTAGATGGATGGCTGTCGCCTGGAGAGAGATTTAGATTTTTAAACAGCATCCATTTAAGTGTAATTAAAAGATATAAAATGAATACATCTTTAAAGCGACTAGTTTTATAATGCGCAAAATCTGTAACCATTAAAATCAGGCGCGCCGTGTTCCATTCCAATCTCGACTGGCTCAATACCTTAAAACCGAATTTTAAAGTTCTTCCACTCAAAGACCGTTTACTCTGCGGTATTGGGGCATTACTGGGTCTCACGGTATCGTCATTACTGAGTTTATGGATTCTGGGGGATTTTGAAGCCTGGTATATCGCGCCGATGGGGGCGTCATCTGTGCTGCTGTTTGCGGTTCCGGCCAGTCCCTTGGCACAGCCCTGGAATATTCTGGTAGGTAATACTATTGCTGCTGTAGTGGGTGTGACCTGTGCCTTGTTTATTGCCAGTCCGACCGAAGCTTTTAGTCTGGCAGTGGCATTAGCAATCATTTTAATGATGACCACAGATTCCCTGCATCCACCGAGTGGTGCTGTGGCTATTACAGCGGTACTCGGCGGCAATGCGGTGCATGAACTCGGCTATGCTTTTGTTTTCTATCCGGTGCTGCTGAATTCGATTTTATTGATGGTGATTGCTATCGTCTTTAACCGAATGATTGGCAAGCATTATCCGCAGCAGGCGCAATTAAATACCCGTTCCAAAGATCCGACCCCGACCCAGAAAGTCACCATTCAGCCACAGGATATTCAGGAAGTACTGGATCAGCAAACCGAGCTGCTGGACATTAGTGAATATGACCTGCAAAAGATTATTCTGGAAGCGCAGGACCGAGCCAATGCTCGTGCGGTCAACCAGTTTACCTGTCAGGACATTATGACCAAAGACGTGGTGACCCTGCATGCCAATGATGATATTCAGCATGCACTGGACAAGTTTAAGCAAATGAACCTGATGAGCCTGCCAGTGGTTAATGCGGAAGACAAGCTGGTGGGAACGCTGGCCATGTATCAGGTGGTAGAATGGTTTAAACGTGCTGCAGATGTGCGCAGCAGCTGGGAACATCAGGTCAAACATATTATGACCCGCAAGGTAGTCACTGTGCAGCCATTACAGCCGATTCAGGATCTGGTGCCCTATTTTGTGGAGCGTTCCTTTAACTATATTCCGGTGGTGAGTGAACAGCGTCTGGTCGGAATTATTAGCCGCGCAGATATCATCGCTGCCCTGAATCAGGAACTGAACCATTTTAAAATGAGAGCTTAAGAACTCTTATATAAATAATTCTGAAAAAAGCACCCTTGGGTGCTTTTTTATTTGGAATCTGGATTTATCTCAACTTAGATAAAGAACCAGTAAATAAACAGGGAAACCAAGAAAATACACATGATATTCAGGACAAAGCCGACTTTCATCATTTCACTTTGCTGAATATGACCAGTCCCAAATACAATGGCATTCGGTGGTGTCGCCACAGGTAGCATAAAGGCACAAGAAGCACCGATCCCGATCACAATCACCAGAATCTCTTTAGGCATACCCATCTGGTCGGCAATGGCGGCAAAGACCGGAACCAGTAAGGCAGCCGAGGCAGTATTACTGGTAAATTCAGTCAGGAAGATGATGAAGGTTGCCACCACAAAGATAATCACGAGAGGAGAGGAGTCACCGAAAGCATTCGCCAGCGTCTGACCCAAAACCAGAGAACTGCCTGAATCTTTTAAGACAGCACTTAAGGTCAAAC
Source organism: Acinetobacter sp. UBA5984 (assembly GCF_002429925.1). NCBI lineage: Bacteria > Pseudomonadati > Pseudomonadota > Gammaproteobacteria > Moraxellales > Moraxellaceae > Acinetobacter > Acinetobacter sp. UBA5984. The sequence continues at coordinate 25,269 of NZ_DJBE01000062.1, read as the reverse complement.
CGCCACCAAACAGATAGAGCACGCCCCAATCGGTATTTTCAGCGACCTGCTTCCATGTAGCTGTACCTAGAATCACCACCAGACATGCTGCCAGAATTGCGATCCAGGTATCGGGCTGTGAAATACCAAAATTTTCAGTCAATTTTTTACTGAAAATCCAGGCCATTGCCGTACAGAGGAACAAAACCATAGTCGCAATACGGGTCGTAGTCCAGGGGATATTCTCAGTGACAAAATTCACCTTATGATTCAGTTTTGGACGCAATACCAGATACAGACTGATCAACATTGCCGGCAGAATAATGAGCATCATCGGCAAGCCAACTTTCATCCAGTCAGCAAAGTCATATCCGAGGGCTTTGGCTGCAATCGCATTCGGTGGAGAACCGACGATGGTGCCCAAGCCACCAATACTGGCTGAGTAGGCAATCCCGAGCAGAATAAATACAAAGGTTTTACGTTCTTTTTCAACATCCAGATGCGAAAGTAAACCCAGCGCTAGGGGCAACATCATGGCTGCGGTGGCGGTATTGGAAATCCACATCGACAGAGCAGCAGTTACTAAAAATATGGCCAGTACCGAAGCACCGAGATGTCCACCGGAGAGCGAGATAATCCATGTGGCAATTTTCTTGTCCAGTTTCTGGATATGCAGCGCCGTAGCCAAAGCAAAACCACCAAAAAACAGGAAAATCACGGGATCGGCAAAGGTAGCGAGTGCTGCCTGCATGCTAATCGGTACCAGTTCCTCACCATCTGCCATCGGCATACTTAATACAACAGCCAGCACCGGTATGAGTAGGGCTGTAATCGTAATATGCAGGGCTTCGGTCAGCCATAAAATGGCGATAAAGGTCAGTAGGGCCAATCCCTTATTGGCATTTTCGTCATAAGGTAAAATATGATACAAGCCATAAGAGACCACTGCAGCGATCACAATTAAAATCCAGCCCTTTCGAATTCCTTTTGGCATGGCATCAGTCGGGGTGCGTAAAGGGTCGTTCATACAACCTCCTTGCTCAACTTTTTTATTTAAAAGCGTTTTTGAAATTCTTATAAAAGTAAATATGTGGTTTGATTAAAAAAGATATTATTTAAACAGTATAGTAGAGTGTTGTAATAATCCCACACTTTGCCAAAGTGCGTAAATCCCCAGTCCAAATAGAAAAAACAGCACCAGATATTTGAAATGTTGCTGGGAAAGTCGATGCCGTATTTTTCCCCCTAACCACACACCGATGAGAGCAAATAACGTGATTCCAAGCAGGATATGTTGCTGATGGGTTTGCAAAGAAATGAGAATCGGGAAGAGTAAGGTCAACTGCACCAGTTTGCTGGCAATAAAGTTAAGATTACTGATAATCACAATATCGGTTTTGGAGAGCTGACAGCTAAGCAGATACATCATCAGGAAGGGTGCCATGGCATTGGTTGCACCTCCAATCATGCCGGCCAGTAAACCGAATCCCAGCATACTAAGCTGACTGCTACTGACCCGAAGCGGAGTAGAGCGTAACTGATCCAGTATATAGAAAATAATCACCAGACCCAGTAATAATTTAAGATAGCCTTCATTGATCCAGATGAGTAATTTGACCCCCAGCACACTACCGACCAAGCTGCTGAGCATGAGTGGCCAATAGCGTGAGACATAATAGCGAATGCTCTGCAACAGGCTATGTTTTGGATCGCTATTGAGCATCCAAAGGTTCAGTAACAGGCAGGGGAGAATCACCAAGGTGACTGCTGTACTTAAGGCATATTCACTGGATAAGGCAGCCGTACTTAGCATAGGAAAGCCAAAACCACTGACCCCATGCAGTAATGCTGCGATCGCACACAGCCAAAGTACAACCCATTCTGCCTGCGTCATCTGAAATCCATTTCAAGTAGAAAGTATCACCTTAGCCTGAATAGGCGAGCAGGGTAAAGCGTAAAAAAGTAATAAGGCCAAAACCTAAAAATCAGGCAAAAAAAACCACGATCTTTTGGGGGAAGGACCGTGGCATAAAAATTTCACCATATGAATATTTAGGTGAAAGAGGAAACGATTTTATCGGTAGTCTTTATCCGGATTCACGGTACGCACAGGACGTTCATAATCAGTTCTGCTCGCAGCATAATCAGGCATAGAATTCTTTTTTGGCATCACTAACCATAGAACCAGATAAACTAAGATACCCGGGAAAGCAGCACTCATGACCGAAATAATCACGAAGATCAAGCGTAATAAATTTGCGTTCCAACCAAAACGTTCAGCAATACCACCCATTACACCTGCAATCATGTTTGAGCGGTTAGAGCGATATAAACCAACATTGGCCATCCAAGTCTCCTGATAGAAAAAAATAAGATTGAGTCTAAAAAATGACTCATATTTATAAGAATGGAGTTTTATCTGAATTTTTAAAGTATCTATTGAAAATAAATTCGTTAAGTAATGTTACGGGAGATTAAATAATCCTTAAAAAATCACTAAGATCATAAAAATTCCATTGAATTCATTATTAAAACTTATAAGTTTTCAGTGAGTCGTCTGCCTATATAGATGTGCACCCCTTCAGGTATATTTTTAAAATGAAATCGAATGTATCGCATCATTTAAGTGGTTTATGCCGGCTTGGATTTGTGCTGGGAAGTGTTGCAGGACTGATTGCCTGTGATGATCATCAAAGCAAACCCTTACCTGATACTACGAAAACTTTGGCACAAGATGGCGTAGTCATCTCCGCCGCCAATGAAAGTTATGACACCCGTAATGCTAAATCGCTCACCCAGACTGCAACCTATAATGCATTGCCTGTAGAACCAAATGTCGATCCTAAACCTGTACCGGATTATGCCAAAAGCTATGTCGGGCGTTATCTTACCCAGATTGATTGTGACGGGCGGTTTGCGCCTTGTACGGAAGGGAAGTCGGTATTTATTTTGACTTTATTGCCAGATGGTACAGTGCATCGCAGTATCGTGCATTATGGCAAAGTCTTTGTGAATAATTCCAGACGGGTTCAGACCGAAAGCAATATGACCTATCGTAAGGACCGCTGGACGATTAATCCGGAACAAACTGAACTGATCGTGGACCGTAAAGAAGGAGCAAAGTTCTACTATATGATTAAAAGCCCAACGCATCTGGTCATGAATCTGGAAAAAATTTATGACGAAAAAGAACGGGCAAACCAGCAGTTATTTGATCAGGGTTATCCTGCGCCTTCTAAAGCTTATGAGTTGGTCAAAGATTCTGAATTTAAGATCACTGAATAAAAGCGATAAAGTCTCCAAAGAATTTAAAAACAGCATAAATGAAAATGACGATTTTAAAATTGTCAGGATGAATTGCGCTTAAATAAAAAGAATGAACTGAATAATATAGGAAATATTATAAGAATATTGAAAGAAGATAAATATAGAGGGGAGAATGGTGGGCCGTCCGCGACTCGAACGCGGGACCAATGGATTAAAAGTCCACTGCTCTACCAACTGAGCTAACGGCCCATTCGGGTAATCAAAGCTACTTTGATTGAATTTTCTAAAAAGAGATTTTAGAAATGATGGTGGGCCGTCCGCGACTCGAACGCGGGACCAATGGATTAAAAGTCCACTGCTCTACCAACTGAGCTAACGGCCCATCAGGGGATATCAAATTTAATGGTGGGCCGTCCGCGACTCGAACGCGGGACCAATGGATTAAAAGTCCACTGCTCTACCAACTGAGCTAACGGCCCTGAACCAACAATTAAGCAAGGCTTAATCGTGCAGTGCAAGAGAAACTAAAAAGTTCTGAAAGCACCACTTTGTTTGATGGAGCGTATTGTAGCAAGATCTCATTGCAGCGCAAGTAAAAAATAACAAAGTTGCCTATGTTTGATTATAAATACAACAATTCTGCTTTATCTAAACAAAAAATAGGCAACTTCGGCACTTAGAAGCGATATTGATAGGCTTGAATGTTCTCAAAAATTTCTTGAGTCAGCTCACAATACGCATCGCTCCCTGGCAATAAAACCAGCAGGCGTTCATCGGTCTTGTTTGGATCAAAAGCCTGTTCTTTCAGTTTGTTTTTCTGATACTTGAAGGTACCGGTCGTTTCTACTTGCTTTTGAATGCGTAGAAAAACCGGAACTGCATATGTAGGCAGACAGCGTTTAAAGGTGCTGACCATATTTTTCAGGTCTTGCTCATCTAGGGTGCTTCCTGATTGCAGGGTAATTGCAGCCATGCCTGCACGGCCATTGGTATGCGGAATTTCTACGCCATAAACCACAGCTTCGATAATTTTGTCATACTCGGTCAGCATGTTTTCGACTTCAGTCGTTGAAACATTTTCACCTTTCCAGCGGAAGGTATCACCGAGACGGTCGACAAACTGAGCATGACGGAAACCGATATTACGCACCAGATCGCCCGTATTGAAGTAGGAATCACCTTTACTGAACACGTCATGCATGATGACTGCCTTGTTCTTTTCCGGATCGGTATAGCCATCGAAAGGGGAGCGGCGGGTAATTTTACCAATCAATAAACCGGTTTCACCTTTTTTCACCCGTTTGCAGCGACCTTTGGCATCACGCACAAGCTCATTTTTATCTTTGTCAAATTCGATAATGGCATAAGGCGTTGGTGAGAAACCGACAGTATTGTCAAAGTTAAAGACATTGCTGAAACCGACATTACCTTCACTGGAGGCATACAGTTCCAGTACTTCCTTGATGCCAAAACGGGATTTGAATTTATCCCAGATGTTTGGGCGCATTCCATTACCAATCATCTTGGTGACACGATGGCCTTTTTCCAGTTCAGACGGTGTTGCATCCATCAGGTAGCGGCAAAGTTCACCGACATAACCAATCGCTGAAGCATCAAATTTTTTGACATCTTTCCAGAAGGAAGAGGTGGAGAATTTACGGCGGATGGCAAAAGTACTGCTTCCGGCAATCACCCCACACCAGCACACCACAATGCCTGTCGCATGATAAAGCGGCAGGGTGCAGTACATCACATCATCTTTATTCAGGTTCAGAACATGACCATAGGTGCCATAGGCGAGTGTCCAGCGGCTATTGGTAAAGACCACCGCTTTAGGTAAGCCAGTGGTACCTGAAGTATAGATATAGAACAGGCCGTCTTTACCCTGTACCGAATGTGTGGTCGGTGTATTGAATTTAGGGAACTGGTCAATCTGCTCTGCCAGGTTAATAAAACCTTCAGGTGCCTGTCCGGCATTTTCTTGTGTGTTCTGATCGGCAAACCAGTGAAAACGGTCAGCGGCAATATTGAGATCATGACGGATTTCATCAACCGCAGCACGGCACTCTTCACCGACAATGACCGCAATCGGTTTCACCAGATTAATACTATGTGTCAGGACTTTGCCGACCTGAGAAGTATTCACCAGCGCAATCGTGATGCCCAGCTTGGCTAGACCAATCACGCTGGCAATAAACTCTGGACGGTTCTCGACCATCACGGCCACCACATCACCTTTCTGTGCACCGAGAGAGAGGTAAAAATGTGCGATCTGGTTCGCCCAGCCATTTAGGTGAGCATAGGTATAGGACTGATCCTCAAAACGTAATGCAATACCTTCAGGATTACGCTGTGTTGCTTTTTCAAAAGCTAAACCCAGGCCTGCGGGCGTATTGGGAGTACGTAAATAAGCCTGTCGCAGTCCGTTCAGCAGATTAGGGACCTTACTGATGAAGGCAGGGATTTTGGCTGCGACATCTGCAATGCCAATAAGATCGGGTTGGTTCGTCTGGGTCATGGGCGTCCTATCATTTTTCGTATCCAATGCGTTTAATTTATATGCAATAAACGGATGATAGCCATCTTTTAGCGTGTTGAAACTAGAGTAATCAACCTATTCTGACAAAATCTAGCAAAAAAAACCTAGCCACCGAAATGACTAGGTTTTTTTAGTTAACTGCAATTGGGTGAATTATGACTCAGTTGCAGTATTAGTTTTTTTCGGTGGACGGCCACGTGGACGACGTGGGCGGGCAGCCGGTTTTTCAGCTTTTGTTACAGTTTCTTCAGCTTTATCGGCTTCCGGAGTTTCAGTAGGCGCAGCTTCGTTTTCTGCTGGAGTTGCTTCAGCTGTAGCCGTTTCAGTGACTTCTTCAGCTGGAACCTGTTCTTCAGCGTTCGCAGTTTCTACAGGCGCTTCAGCAGCTGGCTCAGGAGTTTGAGTCGCTTCAGTTGTATCAGCACTTTCTACTGCGGCTACCGGAGCTTCAGCAGGTGCAGCTTCAGTATTTTCAGCTTTCGCCTCTTCCGCTGGAGCCGTTGCTTCTGCAGCAGGTTCAGCTGCAGTAGATTCTGCTTCAGCTTGTGCTTGCTGTTTAGCCTGCTGTAATGCTTGCTCGGCAGCCAGTTTAGCGAGACGACGACGCTCACGTGGATCATTCGCCACACGTTTCTCTGAAACCGGTGCAGGCGGAGTTAAATCCAGCACAGGTGCAGGTTCTGCTTCAGGTTGTGGTTTGCTGACTTCTACATCACGAGTTACAGGTTTTTTCTCTATGGTCGCGGTGGAAACCGTTGCTAAAGTCGCATTATATTCCTGCGTGAACTTTTGCAATGCGCGGTTAAACGTTGGCAACAGACCAAACTGTTCAATCAGGACTGAACAGTCTTCGCCATAAACATGGCGAATCAGACTGCCAATGGTGTATTGGCCAAGTGTTGGCACCTGTGATGGTGTCAATTGCTGAGTTTTCGCCTGTTGGCCTTGTGCAGCACGGCGGCGGTCACGACGACGTTGACGTGGGTCATTGCTGGCACGCTGTTTTGATGATGACTGAGCTTCCGGTGCTTTCTCTGCAGGAGCAGATGCAGTCACTTCAGCCAGGAACTCTTCCGCAGCTGGTGCTTCTACAGGAGCATCGGCAGGGGCAGTCACTTCAACAGCAGGTTTTGCGACTGGAGCAGTGTCATTCAATGCCACAATTTCGCTTTTCGCCTCGTCAATATTCACCACCATTGCTGTTGGCATCACTTCTTTACGAGGAGCATCGACCAGTTCTACACGCACTTGCTTTTCATTGACTGCTGGAGCTTCAACGGCAGCAGGTGCTTGAGGTACAGCTTGCTCATTCAGAACACTTGGATCGCGGTGGCGATTTGGACGTTCTGGACGTTGCTGGTTGCGACGGTCACGACGTGGCACGTTTTGCTGTTGCTCATTACCGTGAGTATCACTTTGCTGTGCAGACTCGTTGTGGTGCTGACGGCGAGAGTTGCGTTTGTTTTCACGCGCTTCCTGACGAGAAACCTGAACCACTTCTTCATGCATCTGATGTTGTGATACATTATCAGACTGCGCCTGTTCACGTGGCTCTTTGTGCTTGTTGCTACGTGCTTTTTTGTTATGACGCTGTGATTTCTCTTCACGTTCAGTTTTTTCAGACTGATCACGCTCTGGTTTATGTGCCACAGTCGAAGGCGCCAGATAAGCATTGCCGGTAGTTGCCGGTGCTACAACAGCTGCTGGCTGTGCAGATACTGCTGGTGTTACAGGAGCAACCTGGCCGAACTGACCACGACTCACTGCACCGCCATTCACCATCTGTTCGATGGCAGCAGCAGCATTGTTCGCCGTGCGAGACTGATCAACAGTAGTTGCCTGTTTTTGTACGAACAGGTTTTCTAACCATGCACATGGGCTTGCTGCAGGTGCCGCAACTTGGGCAGGTGCCTGTTGTGCAACAGGTGCTTGCTGTACATTTTGCTGGTTCTGGTTATTGCGGCGTTTATTGTTTTTGCCGTTGTTTTGCTGCTGAGCAGGTGCTGGTGCAGCGGTATGCGTATGTTCTTCTTCTAAATGCCACTCAGATGACTCATAACCCAGTTCTTTTTCGCTTGAACGGGTTGCTTCAGTACGCTCATAACTTGTCGGTGCGAAACCTTCAGGGTTATACGAAATTTCGTAGTGGGGTGTTTCCAAGTGTGGATGTGGAAGTACAGTCACACGTGTATTTGAAGTTTGTTCCAGATATACCAGGCTGTGACGTTTTTCATTCAGCATGAATGCTGCAATTTCTACTGGTACTTCAACCTGAACTTCACCATGACGTTCACGTAGCGCGATTTCTTCCACTTTACGCATAATTGAAAGTGAGAGAGAACGTAAGTCACGCACCATACCGGTACCATGACAGCGTGGGCAGACATAACCAGTCGCTTCTTCTAACGATGGGCGCAGACGTTGACGGCTCATTTCCATCAGGCCGAAACGAGACAGTTGGCCGAACTGGATCCGTGCACGGTCACTTTGTGTTGCTTCACGCAGTTTCGCTTCTACCATACGCTGGTTGCGGTCTTTGGTCATGTCGATGAAGTCGATAACAACTAAGCCACCGATATCACGTAAACGTAATTGACGAGCAATTTCTTCAGCAGCTTCAAGGTTGGTATTTAACGCTGTATCTTCAACGTCCTGACCACGAGTTGATTTTGCTGAGTTAATATCGATTGAAACTAAAGCTTCAGTTTGGTCGATCACGATCGAACCACCTGAAGGCAGTTTTACTTCACGTTCATAAGCAGTCTGGATTTGGCTTTCGATACCGAAATGCGCAAACAAAGGCTCATTCAATGTATAAGTTTTCAGCTTATCTAACTGAAGCGGCATTACTGCTTTAACAAAGTTATATGCTTCGTTATAGGCTTGCTCAGAATCAATCAGGATTTCTGCTACATCATCACGCAGGTAATCACGGATCGCACGAGTTACCACACCTGCTTCCTGATGGACTAGCATAGGTGATGGGCCTGAATTTGCAGTGCTTTGAATTTGTGCCCAAAGGTCTAGTAAATGTTGCAGATCAAGCTGTAGTTCTTCTTGAGAACGGCCAATGCCTGCGGTACGAACAATGACGCTCATACCACGTGGCACGTTTAAAGAAGCCAGCATTTCTTTCAGTTCTTCACGTACTGAACCGGAAATCTGACGGCTGATACCGCCACCTTTCGGGTTGTTTGGCATCAGAACCAGATAACGACCAGCTAAAGAGATGAAAGTTGAAAGGGCAGCGCCTTTATTGCCGCGCTCTTCTTTTTCCACCTGAACCAGAAGTTCAGTGCCTTCAGTAATCAGTTCACGGATATTTGAAGTTTGACGAGGATCGGCTTTGTAGTAAGAGTTTGCGATTTCACGCATAGACAGGAAGCCTTGGCGACCTGCGCCGTATTCAACGAATACAGCTTCTAAAGAAGGTTCAACGCGAGTTACGTGACCTTTATAGATATTAGATTTTTTTTGTTCACGGGTACGATTCTCTAAATCGAAATCGTAAAGACGCTGACCAGTGACAAGTGCAACGCGAATTTCTTCGGCATGTGTTGCATTAATCAACATACGTTTCATGGGTGTAACACCTTATAGTGATACACAGCAAAAAATCGCTATTCACGTAGCGAACATCACACATCACGGATCAATGGCCCAGATCTCCAATGAGTTTCATTGTGGTCTGAGTCTTTTATTCCCGGCGTCTACTTGAATATAGATCAGCTTCGGTATTTTGATTCACGTATTGATGATGGCAATACGGCTTCAATCTTTAAACGATTAAAGTCACCTGAACGTTTCACTGGCGGACAAGCGGTGCATTAGATGTGAGTAACTTTCACTGTCACATTGCTCGAAGATCATCCCTTCTTTATAGAAAGTGTCTTGATACGGAATTATCGTCGTATCTTTACAAACTGTGCAGATCCAATGCATCAAACGCTGTAGCCTGAAGTCGTCTTCAGGGTGCGACTAATCTGATGTGTATCAGTTTACGTTTAAAAACCAACTAGGTTGGCGACATATTTTTTTCAGACAAACTGATTTATGTACCTGAGGTACAATTAAACGCAACAGTTTGCTTTGTTTGCCGATATAATAAGCCTTCGGCGTCGGCATAATTCTTTTGGGACCTTCCCGTATCATGTGAGTCTTTAATTGAATAATCAAGTTCAGAGAAATCTGAAATGCTTCAACTTTTACTCACAAACGATGGTTTCCGTGCGCTGACTATACCAAACCTTGCATCATCTGCCTATGGGCTAAGCTTATGTTTCTTGTGTAGAGCATAACCTAAGTGATCAGTTTTTAATCAATTTTAGTATTTTTGGGTCATAGTAACTGTATGAATTCTACACAACAATGGCAAAGCGTCACTTGGTTTGAAGTGGATGAACATCAAGATGGACAGCGAATCGATAATTTCCTGTTCAGTCGTCTGAAAGGGGTGCCTAAAAGTCGGATTTATCGTCTGATTCGTGAAGGACAGGTTCGCGTCAATAAAAAACGCATTAAGGCCGAAACCAAACTGGCGATTGGCGACCAGATTCGTGTGGCACCGATTCGTTATGAGCAAAAAGATGAATCAGAAGCGCCGATTTCGGACAAGGTGGCCCAAGGTCTTCTGTCCCGTGTGCTATATGAAGATGAAGGCTTGATGGTCGTCAATAAACCATCGGGTATTGCCGTGCATGGTGGTAGCGGTGTGGCATATGGTCTGATTGAAGGTTTGCGTGCTGCAACCGGTAAAAAATACCTGGAACTGATTCACCGTATTGACCGTGACACCTCTGGTCTGGTGATGATCTCGAAAAAGCGTAGTACCTTAAAAACGCTACAAGATTTATTACGTGAACATAAGATTAAAAAAACTTATGCCGCTGTCGTGAAAGGACAGGTAACGCTGGATAAGCAACTTATTGATGCACCTTTGCATCGTTATGAACTTTCTAATGGTGAGCGTCGTGTACGTGTCTCTAAGGAAGGCAAAGAGTCTAAAACCCAGTGGAATGTAGCAGAGCGTTTTATGCATGCGACACTGGTGTATGCATCTCCACTTTCTGGTCGTACCCATCAGATTCGTGTACATGGTCTCAGCATCGGTCATCCGCTGGTAGGCGATGAGAAATATGGTCACGAGACTGAATATCGTGGGCCAAAGCCACGCCGTTTATGTTTGCATGCAATGCGTTTGGAAATTCCAGGTTATCCGACCATTGAAGCGCCTTTGCCTGAAGATATGCAGAGTCTTGTGGCTCAGCTTCGTGCGCAAAAGGCGGATAAGGTGGTAACGCCTGCGGAAGATGACGAGTAATTTTTAGCTTTTAAGTTAACCCTCTCCCTGAGCAGTACTGCTCGCAAGTCTCCTTTCTTGCACGAATTTTAAAAGCAATGCTTTAAAATTCGCTCAGGAGAGGGAACGTTGAGTTCGCATGTGCTAGTGATAAGTCAAAATAGCTAAGAATTTATCTTTATTATTTAGTTACTGTACGTTGTTCAGTAATGAATTCTCCCTCTCCTTTTAGGAGAGGGCTGGGGTGAGGTAAAAGTAAAGCACAGCCGAGTTTTGTAGTTATAAAATCAAATTTTATCGCGTAGGCAGTGTTTTACTTTTGAGGGGGGCAAAAGTAACAAAACCCCTTCTGTTGATCTGATGGCACCTCCCTATGCCACAGATCAACGGCGACATCCATGTCGCCATTGGATAGCCAATAGCTGTTGTGATATCACAATAAAAGTTATTTTGTGATGAAACTCGCCCTCCTTTGAAAAAGGAGGATCGGGGTGGATTAACACTGAATCAAATACTAGGAACCTTATATGAATTCACCTGTAAAATTGGTCATTTTTGATTGGGATGGCACTTTATTTGATTCAGTGGGGCAGATCGTCTCGAGCCTGCAGTTTGCCGCACAACAGTTTCAGCAACCGCTGACCGATGCCGATGCGAAAAGCATTATCGGATTAGGTTTGCCGGAAGTCGCACAGCGACTATTCCCAACTGTACCAGAATTACATGCGGATATTTTGCAGGCCTATTCGGAACATTATGTGGCGAATTCTGTTGAAGATGCCTGGTTTGAGGGCGTGTCTGAAATGCTCTATGCATTAAAGGATGAAGGCATTAAATTAGCAGTCGCTACCGGTAAAAGTCGTAAAGGTTTAGATCGTGTATTAAAGCAAACCAAGAGTATGGATCTGTTTCATGCCACTCGTGCTGCCAGTGAAACCCGCTCTAAACCTGATCCTTTAATGCTGGCTGAAATCCTGTCTGAAACTGGTATTAGTGCGCATGAAGCGATTATGGTCGGTGACACTTCTTATGATCTGGAAATGGCGATGAATATTGCCATGCCAAGTGTGGGTGTGGCTTATGGCGTGCATACACCGGAAACCTTGGCGCAGTTTAATCCGCTATCGATTGTCAACGATGTCAGCAGTTTGCATGACTTTTTATTGGCTAAAGTCCAATGGAAAGAAGCCATTTAATTCAGTATCTTAGTCATTATTCAAGATCCGGCATTTTCTGAAATAGAAGATACGGATCAATGCTGTAGATTTGAACAACTGGTCTTATCTTTTAGTCTAAAGTTGTGATTACAGTGGTTTTGTTCTGTCATGATTGTTGAGCTATTTAGTTGGATATAACTTAATTCATAATTATAAGATTATGTTTTTAATTGATTTTTATAAATTTAATTTATAGATAATAGCTATTGCAAAAAATAAAATAACTATTGGCATTCACGTCGTATTTTTCCCATCCTAAAACTGTTTATTCATATGCCCATACTAGGCGCAATTGTTTATTGGAATGATCGAAATGATCAGGCCAGAACATTTTGCCTGTCTTAGTTCTCGGCATAAGCCTCATTTTTGCAGTTTAAGGAAACATTGATGTCGAATTCTGCTGTTGTTGAATCAGTTGCACAAGCATTACGTACTGCTGAACTCTCAAAAACTGCGATCGCACCGATTCGCCCGGAACTTGGTGGTGAAAGTGCTGACGTAGATATTGCCTATGCCGTTCAGGAAGTAAATACCGAGCGTGCTCTGGCGGAAGGTCGCCGTCTGGTAGGTCGTAAAATTGGTTTGACATCGAAAGTGGTTCAAACACAGCTTGGCGTAGATCAGCCTGACTTCGGTATGTTGTTTGCCGACATGGCCTATGGCGATGGTGAAGCGATTCCTGCAGGTCTATTGATTCAACCGAAAGTTGAAGCAGAAATTGCATTGGCGATCAAAGAAGACTTAACCAAAGCAAAACATACGTATGCAGACATTATCAGTGCTACTGATTATGCATTGCCTGCAGTAGAAGTGGTCGATAGCCGTATCGAAAACTGGAAAATCAGCCTGATTGATACTGTGGCTGATAACGCATCTTCTGCTGTATTCGTTCTGGGCTCTAAGCCGGTCAAACTGGAAAACCTTGATTTTGTGAACTGCAAGATGGTCATGACACGTGGCGACGAAGTGGTTTCTCAAGGCGTGGGTAAAGCATGTCTGGCAAATCCATTAAATGCTGCGGTATGGCTGGCAGACGAAATGGTACGCCGTGGCCGTCCATTATTAAAAGGCGACATCATTTTGACTGGTGCTTTGGGTCCAATGGTCGTGGCTCAGTCGGGCGATGAATTCAAAGTTGAAATTGAAGGCTTTGGTTCAGTAACAGCTGTTTTTGCTGCTGAATAAGGGAATACAAGAGAGTACATTCATGAAAAAGATTAAATGTGCATTGATCGGTCCAGGTAACATTGGTACTGACTTGCTTTATAAACTGCAACGCAGCGAATGGTTAGAGCCAGTATGGATGGTGGGGATCGACCCAACTTCTGAAGGTCTTGCTCGTGCAGCGAAAATGGGCCTGAAAACTACGGCTGAAGGCGTAGACGGTCTACTTCCTCACGTAGTTGAAGATGAAATCAAAATTGCATTCGATGCAACGTCTGCCTACGTTCACGCTGAAAACAGTCGCAAGTTAAATGAACTTGGCGTGCTCATGATTGACTTGACGCCTGCAGCGATTGGTCCATTCTGCGTACCACCAGTGAACCTTGAAGCATTGCTTGCAGCTGGCGAAGTGCCAAACGTGAACATGGTAACTTGTGGCGGTCAGGCAACTATTCCTATGGTTACTGCGATTTCTCGCGTTCAGCCTGTGAACTATGGTGAAATCATCGCGACTGTATCTACTAAATCAGTAGGTCCGGGTACGCGTAAAAACATCGATGAATTCACGCGTACTACTGCTGGTGCGATTGAGAAAGTGGGTGGTGCGAAACAAGGTAAAGCGATCATTATTATCAACCCGGCTGAGCCACCACTGATGATGCGCGACACTGTTCACTGTCTAGTTGAAGGTGAACCAGATCAGGCGGCAATCACTGAATCTGTACACGCGATGATCAAAGAAGTTCAGAAATACGTACCAGGTTACAAACTGGTGAACGGTCCTGTATTTGATGGCAACCGCGTATCGATCTTCCTTGAAGTTGAAGGTCTGGGTGACTTCCTGCCTAAATATGCAGGTAACCTCGACATTATGACTGCAGCAGCTGCACGTACCGCAGAAATGTTCGCAGAACGTGTTTTAAATGCAGTTGAAGCTTAAGGAGCACCTTCATGTCTAAGATTATTATTAATGATATGACTTTACGTGATGGTATGCATCCAATGCGCCATCAAACTACACCTGAACAAATGGTTGCGATTGCAACTGCTTTGGATGATGCAGGTGTACCTTTAATCGAAGTCACACACGGTGACGGCCTTGGCGGTAACTCTGTGAACTACGGTTTCGCAGCTGCAACTGATGAAGAATACCTGAAAGCGGTGATTCCAAACCTGAAACAAGCCAAAGTTTCTGCACTTTTACTTCCTGGTATTGGTACTGTTGATCACCTGAAAATGGCGCATGATGTAGGTGTAGCAACTATCCGTGTTGCAACTCACTCTACTGAAGCAGACGTGTCTGAACAGCACATTACTGCTGCTCGTAAACTGGGTATGGACACTGTGGGCTTCCTGATGATGGCGCACATGGCTTCTCCAGAAAAATTACTTGAAGAAGCACAAAAAATGGTGTCTTACGGTGCTAACTGTATCTATGTCACTGACTCTGCTGGTTACATGCTTCCGCAAGACGTGACTGATCGCGTAGGTATTTTACGTGCTAACCTGGGTTCAGACATCGAAATTGGTTTCCACGGTCACCATAACCTGGGTATGGGTGTTGCCAACTCTGTTTCTGCTGTACAAGCAGGTGCAACACGTGTTGACTTGGCATCAGCTGGTCTAGGTGCTGGTGCGGGTAATACTCCACTTGAACTGTTTGTTGCGGTTGCAAACCGTATGCAAATGGAAACTGGTGTTGACCTGTTTAAAGTACAAGACGTTGCAGAAGATCTGATCATCACAATGATGACTCATCAGATCCGTGCTGACCGTGATGCTGCAACTTTAGGTTATGCGGGTGTTTATTCTTCATTCCTGCTGTTCGCTAAACGTGCTGAAGCAAAATATGGCGTATCTGCTCGTGAAATTCTGCTTGAGCTTGGTCGTCGTGGTACCGTTGGTGGTCAGGAAGATATGATTGAAGATTTGGCATTGACTATGTCTAAAGCGCGTGAGTTACAAGCTTAATTTTTAATGCCGTGGTATTAAAATAAGGCTAATAAAAAAGCATCCGAATCGGATGCTTTTTTATTATGAAGTAGTTTTAATAATATATTAAAACTCTGATCTCAGATATTTTACTTATAGTGCTAGGTGAAGATTATTTTAGTTTAATTTTTTCTTTAAACATAAAAACGATAAATAAAAAATATTATCTTAAAGTTTTTAAAATAATTGCTCTTATTAATAGAAGAAACAAAAATTTGAATTAGACCTCTTGCGAATGTATCGTTTTACCTAATTTTTGAATTGGCTAAAACCTTATAAAATGTAGCTTTGGGCTGTTTAAATTTTGACTAACGCAAGAGGTCTATTGATTATCTGGTTAATTTTTTATTTTAGTTAATTGTTTATAAATATAAGTCTTTTTCAAATTTCAGCATACTTATTCTATCTATAGAGATTAATAGAAAAATTTTAATACTGTAGTCGGATTTTAAAAAACTAGAGTTGAGCATGATAGCGGCATAGCTTAATTTGATTACTAGGAATAAGCCATGCGTCGTCAAAACTTATAGATAGCAATGCTTGCTGCGACAGCAACTTTAGGGACAACCGCAACGAATGCAGACTTTATTGACGACAGCAATGTTCAACTCAAATTTAAAAACTTTTATCTAGACCGTCAGTATCAAGATGATTTTTCTTCACGTAATTGGGGTTCTTGGTCTCAAGGCGTGACTTTGGATGCCAAATCAGGCTATCACGATATCGGTGGTGGGATGCAGGTTGGTGCAGATGTTCTGGTTCAACATGCAGTTAAACTTAAAGGCCGTGATCAAAATCCGGATTGGGTGTTACCTCACGATGGCAAAGAATCTAAAGATCATTTTGGTAAAGTTGGCGCAACCTTAAAAGCTAAAGTGTCTGAGACTGAGCTGAAAGTGGGTGAGTTATTGCCTGTATCTCCAGTACTGGTATTTGATCCATCCCGTCAGCTCATCACTACTTATAGCGGTGCCTGGTTAGAATCTAAGGATATTCTGGAAGATACTAAATTCACTGTGGCTTACATTGATAAGATTAACAATCGTTATGACAATCAATTTCGTGACTTAACATTGTTTGCGCCTGCGAAAGGTAAAAATTATTACGATAATGGTGAAGCATCTGATGGTATGTGGATTGCCGGTGTAGATCATCAGTTCACGCCTCAAATTGGTGGTAGCTACTGGTATGCAGATGTTCAAGATATCTACCAACAGCATTACTTGGGTGTGAATTACAAAACTGCGCTAGGCGAAAAAACCAAATTAGATAGCCATGTGCATTATTTTGATAACTCGGAGTCAGGTGACAAACTGTATGGTGAGATTGATAATCAGGCACTGTCAGTAGGGGCAAAAGTTAATCATGGTGCGCATACTGTAGGTCTGGGTTATCAACAAATGTTTGATGATACTGCATTTCCAACACTTGGCGGCTGGGTGCCACAGCCTTATCTGGTGAACTGGGGCGTTGCAACCTTTACTGCACCAGAAGAAAAGTCATGGAATGTTTCTTATGGCTATGACTTCTCTGAAATGAGTGCCAAAGGCTTAAACGCAACTGCAGTTTATTTCAAAGGTTATGATGCTCAATCAGGTGATCAAAACTTTAATACTGATGAGCTAAATCTGATTGCGAATTACACTGTTCCAGAGGGTAAGTTAAAAGGTTTAGGCATCCAAGCGATGTATATTGATGTAAATTTTGCAAATCCTACTAAACCAGATCTTCAGGAATACCGCGTAGCGACGACTTATACCCATAAATTCTAAGTTAAGCGCATTTTAAGGGCAGTCAGTATTCTGACTGCTTTTTTTTGAGTTAAGAACTTAATCAAAGCCTTAAATTAAACAGGGTTTTAAATTTAAAATAATTAATTAAAACAAATACTTAAATAATATATTTTTTGTAGTATGCAATCGTAATTTTATATCAGTTGAAGACAGTAGAGCGGTTAATATAAGACTGTAAAAAGATCATTTTTAATGAGTCAACTTGACGTCGAGTTCTCGTCATCGAGGAACACGCAAGCAAGAAACTGTAAGAGGAATCATGATGAGCACTGTTCAAATCCCTGATTATAAAACAGATCCTTTCTTCGGCTTAGAAGACAAATGGATTGAAACTGCAGAAGGTGAGTTGACTCACTACCATGAAATTGGTGAGGGTACGCCTATTCTGTTCCTGCACGGTTCAGGTACTGGTGTGTCTGCTGCTGCAAACTGGTGGTTAAACCTACCTTCAATTGGTGAACAAGCACGTTGTATCGCAATCGATACCATTGGTTATGGTCAAACTGTGGTTGCACCAGGTACTGCTTATGGTATTCGTGCATGGGTGGATCATGCCGTACGTACTCTAGATGCTTTAGGTATCGAAAAAACCTGGTTAGTGGGTAACTCTCTGGGTGGCTGGTTAGCATTCCAGATGGCATTGGATTATCCAGATCGCATTTTGGGTATCGTGTCTATGGGTACGGGCGGTGCGAAACAGACTGCTGCACTCAAAGCTCACGCAAACCCAGTTCTTACAGAAGAAGGGATCAAGAAAACCCTTTCTATGTTTGTCGTGAACAAAGACCTGATTACTGATGAACTGGTTAAAGTACGTTTTGCTTCTGCTGCAAATGACTATGCATCAAACCGTTTGATGGATGTAGTGGGCGCACGTGACCGTGACCGTTTCGAATTCCCGTTAGACTTCGAAAAAATGAAAGACATCACTGTACCTGTATTATTGATTCACGGTACTCAAGACGTGGTGATTCCGGTTTCTCGTACTTGGGATATCCTGAACATCGTGCCAAATGCTGATGCACACATCTTCAGTCAATGTGGTCACTGGTCTCAAGTTGAAAAATCAGATGAGTTCAACACTGTGATCAAAAACTACCTGGCTGTACACGGCGTAAAATAAGTCGTACTCAGTTTAAAAAAGGATGGCTTCGTTCATCCTTTTTTTCTTTCTAAAATATTTGATTTATAGCTGCCAAATGAACACCATTTCATTCAGTGAATTTTTTAAACATTTTTAATGCTTTTTAGCTATTAATCAGAATTTCAAAAATTAAAATGAGCCTTAGACTTCTTATTAGACTTAAGTTGTAAAAGAAGCCTAATTTGAGCAAAAATTAAACCTAATAAGCCATGGTCAGAGATGTTGGAAGCCAAGCTAGACGTAGTCTGTCATAGGAAAAATGAATATAAAATGAAATTTTGATCAGAAAAAATAAAAACAAAAAAGCACACGTATTCTCAGAGGAAATTACGTGTGCTGCTATAAGAATAGAAAATTAATGTGGTTCGTCGCGGTTAATGTCTAGGTAGAATACGCGAGTCAGAAGTTCTAGGAACTTCTTCACTGCGACTGAATTGCTATCCTTGCGATAGCTAACATACACATCTAAAAAGGGAAGTTCTACATCCAGCGGGCGGATTACAGTATTGTTCATGGTCAATGGCGCGATATAGCCCGGCAGGATGGTACAGCCCAAGCCCATACCAATCGAGTTGATATTGAACAGAATATTATCCGCCTTTTGGACAATATTAAATTCAATCCCGTTGGCTTTGGCAAAGTCCAGAATAGCCTGGTTCAGGGTCAAGGACTGCTCTGCTGATGGAATAATAAAATCAATACCATTCAATGCTTTAGCAGGGATTCTTTCGTATTTTGCTAAGGGGTGATCTTTAGGCAGGAGAAAAATCAGCGGTTCACGAATCACGAACTGGCTTTCAATTTCATCACTATTGAAATTATGACGGGTAAATGTCAGATCTAGATCACCTTTTTTTAACAAACGCATCTGCTCATTGTTGTTCAGGCTGAGCAGTTCAATTTTTAAATCTGGGTTTTGTACACGTAGATTTGGCAAGATATAGGGGAAGATTTTCATCTCTGCGACAGGGACGAAACCGATGCGCAGCATCTGCTGCTTGGCTTGTGAGACCTGACGGGCCATGGCAATCGCCTTATCAGCCTGCGCCAACGTCAGGCGGGCCTGTTCTAGGAATACAGCACCTTCTTCGGTCAGTTCGACTTTACGCTTGGTACGGTGTAGCAGTTTGACACCGACATCTTCTTCCAAATCTTTGATTTGCTGACTAAGTGATGGCTGAGCCGTGTAAAGTTTGAGTGCTGCCTTACTGAAGTTGAGTTCTTCAGCCACAGTAATGAAGTAGCGGAGGTGTCGTAATTCCATATCATCAGCCCGTCGAGTAATCCAAAAAATGTCTTACTATAATTTCAGAAGAGTATAATCTATAAACAACTATGTCGTGAAGATTATTTTGTCATTTAGAAAGTAAATGCCTTGGAGGGATTGATTAGTGTTTTAATATAAAAATACACGCCTAGAATAATTGCTTAAAACTATTAATTGAAACAAAAAAAATATTTCCCCAAAACCACCCTAAAATCCATCATCGTTGAAAAGTTGAGTCTATTACTTTGTGCCATAACTGGTCACAGGAGAGCTTTTCATGAGTGGAAAAATTGATGTGCGCGAAATCGACGCTTTAGTCGATGCACAAAATGGACGTATCACGCCATCTATCTATACAGATCCTGACATTTACGAATTAGAACTTGAACGTGTCTTCGGTCGTACATGGTTATTCCTTTGCCATGAAAGCCAAATTCCTAAGGCTGGCGATTTCTTCAATACCTACATGGGTGAAGATCCAATCATCGTGGCACGCCAAAAAGACGGCTCAATCAAAGCATTCTTAAACCAATGCCGTCACCGTTCTATGCGCGTAAGCTTCGCAGACTGTGGTAATACACGTGCGTTCACTTGCCCATACCACGGCTGGTCATACAGTATTGACGGTTCTCTAAAAGACATTCCGCTTGAAGATCGCGCTTACCCACATGGTGCATGTAAAGAGCAATGGGGTCTGGTAGAAGTTAACCGTGTTAAATCATACAAAGGCCTAATCTTCGGTTGCTGGGATGAAACTACGCCAGATCTAGAAGAATACATGGGCGATATCGCTTGGTACCTGGACGGTGTTATAGATCGTCGTGAAGGCGGTACTGTGATCGTGGGTGGTGTACACAAATGGGAAATCGACTGTAACTGGAAATTTGCAGCTGAACAGTTCGCATCTGACCAATACCACGCACTGTTCTCTCACGCATCTGCAATTCAGGTGCTGGGTGCGAAACCAGATGACGAATCTTCTAAGAAATTAGGTGCTGCACAAACTGCTCGTCCAGTTTGGGAAACTGCGAAAGACGCGATCCAATACGGTTCACGCGGTCACGGTTCAGGCTTCTTCTTCACAGAGAAACCAGATGCAAACGTATGGGTTGATGGTGAAGTTGCAAACTACTTCCGCGAAACTTACGAAGAAGTGAAAGAACGCCTAGGTGAAACTCGTGCACTGCGTCTTGCAGGTCATAACACCATGTTCCCTACATTGTCTTGGTTGAACGGTACTGCGACTCTTCGTGTATGGCACCCACGTGGTCCAAACAAAACTGAAGTTTGGGCATTCTGTATCTGTGATGCGGACGCGCCAGAAGATGTACAAGCAGCATTTGAACGTTCTGCAACACGTGCCTTCGGTCCTGCAGGCTTCCTGGAGCAAGATGACTCTGAAAACTGGATCGAAATCCAAAAAGTTTTACGTGGTTACAAAGCACGTCAAAACAAACTCATTATGGAAATGGGTAAAGGCAACGAGAAAGTACGTGAAGATGGTATCCCGGGTATCACTAACTATATTTTCTCTGAAACTGCAGCACGTGGTATGTACCGCCGTTGGGCAGATTTATTGATTCATGAAAAATGGGAAGACGTTGAAGCTGCGGCTGACGAATATGAGAAGGAGCTTATGAAATGAGTCAAATCAGTTTAGAACTTCATCACCAAATTAGTCAGTTCCTGTATCAAGAAGCCAAGCTTCTTGATGACTGGAAATTCCGCGAATGGTTAGACACGCTAGCTGAAGATATCTCTTACACGCTACGTACTACACCAAACGCTCAAACGCGTGACCGTCGTCGTTCAGTTGAACCACCTACTACCTGGGTATTCAACGATACGAAAGATCTTTTAGAGCGTCGTGTTGCACGTCTTGAAACAGGTATGGCTTGGGCTGAAGAGCCTCCATCACGTACCACTCACATGGTGAACAACGTGATTGTTGAGCCGACTGAAGTTGAAGGCGAATACGATGTGTACGTGACATACCTTCTGTACCGTACCCAGAAAGAGAAAGACGTTACGATTTACTGTGGTAAACGTCATGACAAGATCCGCAAAGTTGAAGGCGGTCTGTGCTTCCAGATCTTCAACCGTAAGATCACTCTTGACCAAGCTACCTATAACTCACATAACCTGAGTGTGTTCTTCTAATGAATAAGATTTTTGTTTGCCAAGTTGACGAATTAGACGAAGGCGAAGCGTTAAAAGTGGATTGCGGCGTAAACGGTATCGAAGCGCTTGCAGTATTCAACAACGGTGGCGAATTCTTTGCAATGAACGACCGCTGTTCACACGGTAATGCTTCTATGTCTGAAGGCTACCTTGAAGATGATGGTACAGTGGAATGTCCACTTCATGCAGCTCGTTTCTGTTTGAAAACAGGTCAGGCACTTTGCTTACCAGCAACTGACCCAATTCAAACATTCCCAGTTGTACTTGAAGATGGTGCGTTATACGTAGAGATGGCAGGAGAGTAATCATGGGTTGGCTACAAGGCGAAGTTGCACTGATCACTGGTGGTGGTTCAGGTCTCGGTTGGGCACTCGTAGAACGTTTCCTGGAAGAGGGAGCACAAGTGGCCGTTCTTCAACGTTCACAGTCTAAAGTCGATGCACTGAACGCACGTTTTGGTGACCGTGTGCTGGCAATCGCAGGTGATGTGGCCAGCTATGAAGACAACGTCCGCGCTGTTAAAGCGACTGTAGAGCGTTACGGTAAACTCGACTGTTTCGTGGGTAATGCCGGTATCTGGGATCACTATGCCGATATCGTCAATACTTCAGGTGAGCAGCTGGAAAAAGCCTTTGATGAGATTATGGGGATTAACACCAAATCTCTGATCTTAGGTGCGAAAGCTGCACTGGATGAGCTCGTTAAATCAGAGGGTTCGATCATTTTCACGCTGTCTAACTCTGCACTTTACTCTGCAGGTGGCGGTCCGGTTTACACAGCATCGAAACATGCGGGTGTAGGCATTATGAAAGAACTGGCTTACGAACTTGCACCTAAAGTACGAGTCAATGCCGTTGCGCCATCAGGTATGAATGTGAACATCAAAGGTGCTGCATCTTTGGGTCAGGAAAATCTTGGTCTGCTCGATGCACGTGATCCTGAGAAAATCGCCCGTGGTATGCCACTGAACTTCTTACCTGAACCTGAAGACATGACTGGTTCCTACGTGCTCTTGGCATCTCGTCAAAATAACCGCCCGCTGACTGGTGTTCTGATTAACGCAGAATGCGGCCTGGGCATCCGTGGTTTACGTCAACCACGTGCAGGTTTCTTTGATGAATAAAAATCTAGTCTGAAATGGACTTTTCGGCAGCCTGTTCTTGGCTGCCTTCCTTTTAAGGAGTCTCTCATGGCCGTTAAACTTATTTGTGCTTCGCACAGTCCTTTAATGGAATTTGCTTCACCGCAGGAAAAACGCAAAGAGCAGGCTGTTCGTGAAGCGTTTGAAAAACTGTCTGCTGAAGTAAAAGCTTACGACCCAACCCTGATCATCACTTTTGGTCCTGACCATTTTAATGGTTTCTTCTATGACCTGATGCCAAGTTTCTGCGTGGGGATCCGCGCGAGGGCTGCAGGGGACTGGGACTACGGTAAAGACAATGACCACATTGATGTGCCAGAAGACAAAGCACTGGCTTTGATTCGCCGTGTACTCGATGAGGGTGTGGACGTTGCATATTCTTATCGCATGCAAGCCGACCATGGTGTGACTCAGCCCTTACATTTCCTGTGTGAAGGCAAACTTGACCGTTATCCAACGATTACAATTTTTATTAATGGCGCTGCAGCACCGATGCCAACTACCAAGCGTACCATCGCTTTAGGCCGTGCTGTGGGTCAATACATCAAGTCTTTAAACCTTGAAAACGAGCGTGTGCTTGTTTTAGGTACCGGTGGTCTGTCACATGATCCACCTACACCGCAAATGGGTGCTGTACCACCAGAAGTGGAAGAGTTCCTGATTGCAGGCCGTTATCCAACGCCTGAAGCACGTTATGCACGTCAATCCAAAATTATTGCAGTGGGTCAAAAGCTGGCAGCAGGGGATACGTCAGTTGCCGTGCCTTTGAATGCTGAATGGGATATTGCCCTGCTGGAAACCTTCAAGAATGCTGATTTTGCAACATTAGAAGCGATGACTGAAGCTGAAATCCGCCGTGATGGTGGTCGTGGTGGTCAGGAAGTCCGTTCTTGGATGGCTGCCTTCGCTGCCTTAAGCGAAATGGGTGAGTACGAAATGACAACGCACTGTTATGAAGAAATCAGTGAATGGATTGCGGGCTTCGGCATCGTATCTGCAGAGTTAAAAGGTTAAAGACATGAGCAACATCGAAACCATCGTAATTGTAGGTGCTGGCCAGGCAGGTGCAAGCGCGATTTTAGAACTTCGTGGCAACAAATACGAAGGTAAAATCATTCTGATCGGTGATGAAACGCATCTTCCTTATGAGCGTCCACCACTGTCTAAAGACGTGATTCTAAAACCTGAAGAGACCAAGATTGAAATTCTGTCAGAAGAAAAACTGGCGGAACTTGGTGTAGAAACCATTCGTGGCAATGGCGTGAAAAAAATCAACGCTGAAGTGAAAACGGTTGAACTTCAAAATGGGGACGTTGTTGCTTATGACAAACTGTTGCTTGCCACTGGCGGCGCAGCACGTCGTCTGCCAAACTTCGATGCGCTGGGTAAACACGTTTATACCTTGCGTAACCTTGAAGATTCACAAGCTTTAGTACCTGTGTTGCAATCAGGCCGTCGTATTGTCTTGATTGGGGGTGGCGTGATCGGTCTGGAACTGGCTTCTTCTGCACGTTTCAAAGAATGCCAAGTAACTGTGATCGAAATGGGGCCTATGGTCATGGGCCGTTGTTCGCCACGTATTCTGAGCGAGTTCCTGTTAGAACAACAACGTTTGGAAGGTATCGATGTTCGTCTGGAAACCAAGATTGCAGACTGCCGACTTGAACAAAATCAAGACGGTGAAGAAGTTGTGATTACCCTTGAGGGTGGTGAAGAGCTTCGTGCTGATGCTGTAGTTTATGGTATCGGTATCGTGCCAAATGCACAATTGGCTGTAGAAGCTGGCCTGGATGTTGATTTCGCGATTAAAGTGAATGAAAACTGCCAGACTTCAAATGCAGACATTTATGCGGCAGGTGATGTGGCAACTCAATTACGT
Organism: Acinetobacter sp. UBA5984; assembly: GCF_002429925.1. NCBI lineage: Bacteria > Pseudomonadati > Pseudomonadota > Gammaproteobacteria > Moraxellales > Moraxellaceae > Acinetobacter > Acinetobacter sp. UBA5984. Next base: position 407 of record NZ_DJBE01000062.1, on the reverse strand, counting down.
GACTGTTGGTAACCACCGTCGTGTAGAAACTTGGGAAAATGCCAACCTGCAAGCAGGGATCTTTGCGCGCCATGTGATGGGCATTGAGCATCCGACGCCTAATCCAGCTTGGTTCTGGACAGATCAGTTGGACATCAACTACCAGTTCGTGGGTGACATGGCGGCTGCTGAATGGCAAGTTCGTGGTGAAATCAATCCAGAGCTTCGCGCTGAATCATCATTCGTGATGTTTGGTGTGACTGATGGCGTTATTGTTGGCGGTATCACTGTAAATGCGGCAAAAGAAATGCGTCACCTGAAAAAACTGATCAGCAAGAATGCAGCGTTTGAAGCAGATAAATATTTAGATCTCAGCCAGGATCTTCGTAAACTTGTGAAGTAATCTGAGTTTACAAAAGGGCAGACCT
>NZ_DJBE01000046.1:0-22079 GCF_002429925.1 Acinetobacter sp. UBA5984 | reverse complement strand
ATTATTCCAAAAGCCCTCTGCTATCGCAGGGGGCTTTTTTTATGCGTGGGGTTTAATAGAACAAAATAAAAAGGCTTAAATTCAATTTAAGCCGTTTTATTTATGTCGCAGATTCAAATACCAAGTGCGACATATTTGTAGTTAGTTGAAAAAGTTAGGTGTATTAAAATCATTAGACTTTTTTCAACTCGCAATTGGAAAGCACCCAATGAAGCAATACACCCAACTTTCTCAAGATGAAAGATACGAAATTTATGCTGCTTTGAAAAGCAAATCTTCAATCTCTACCCTTGCCAGGGAGCTTGGACGTTCTCGATCAACCCTTTATCGTGAGATCAAAAGAAATACTGGAAAACGTGGATATCGAGCTCAACAGGCAGAGAAATTTTCAAGTCAAAGACGATATCGATCCTCTTCACAAATGACGGATTTTGCTCTCGTTTATATTCGTTATCTGATTGGCTTAGATTGGTCTCCTGAGCAAATTTCAGGTGCTTTAACACAACGAGGTTGGCTTGATGTGCCTTCACATGAATGGATTTATCAGTACGTCTATCTAGATAAATCTAAAGGCGGTAAGCTCCACATTCATTTAAGACATCAAAAGAAATATCGTAAACGAGGCTATAAAAATACAGACCGTAGAGGCCAACTCGTTGATAGAACAAGTATTCACTGTCGCGATGAGGTCATCGAGAAACGTCAACGCCTAGGTGATTTTGAAGGTGATACCGTGATAGGCAAGAATCACAAGGGGGCATTATTAACTCTGGTTGAGCGCAAAAGCTTGTATGTACATATCGTTCATTTGGGACAAACTAGAACCACAACTAAAACGATCTCGTGTGCTTTAGCATGTTTGCGCAGCAGTCATGCCTACAGTGTAACCTTTGATAATGGTAAGGAGTTCTCCGAGCACCGGCGGATAACGGAAGCAGGGATAGAGACGTACTTTGCAGATCCATACAAGTCGATTCAACGAGCCAGAAATGAAAATACCAATGGTCTGATCAGGCAATATCTGCCAAAATCATCTTCGTTTGATGAAGTGTCAAATGAACAAATAGAGCAGATAGAATTTGCTCTCAATCATCGCCCTAGAAAAACACTAGGCTGGTATACGCCTAGTGAAGTTATGGCTGGTTTTTATACTGTTGCACTTGCTGCTTGAATCCGCCTGTATTAATATTTCTGGAATGCATTTACTTAATTATTAGTACATTCTAATTACATCGATTTTTTAAGTTGCTTCTGGTGCGTTAAAACTTCTTTTGCATATTTTTTGCCTTGTTTACGCATTTTTCGATCTTTCTCATAGGCAGTAGGGCCTACATTATAATAGCCCAGCGCTTTTTCTAGGCTGCCGCTAGATTCCTGATAACGTGACAGAATATAACTCCCACATCCAATATTGACTGCTTCATTAAATAAATCAGGTCCACAGGTAGATCTCCAATAACGCGGAACAATTTGCATAAGACCCACTGCACCTGCAGGTGAAGCGACCTGACTGCGATAGGTAGATTCCTGTCGAATCACGGCTGCTACTAGCAAGGGATCTAGACTATGTCTTTCTGCATTCTGAATAATTAAAGGTGAAACGCGAGTAGCAGTTGTCGCAGGCACAGCATATGCAGTCTGAATTCCTTGAGACAGTTTAGCAGAGCGTTTTTCTAAGGAGTTACCTCCTAGTGAGGAGCAAGCACTTATTAATATTGTACTAAAGCCAAGCATCCCAATTTTTAAGGTAGTAGGATTTAAGACCTTTAATAATGAATAGTTTTTGCTAGAAAATTTGCCCAACAACTTTCAGCTTCCCTGTATTTTTAAAATTAGGTCGATCTTAGGAAGATGTATGAAAATCGTCAAGAAATTAGATGATTTGTTTACAAAGACAACTTAGATTTTGTTGAATAATGAATTTTTTATGAAGAATTGCTTAAAGAAAAGCTAGTTAGCAGCTGAATTTGTATCTCTGGCTCTTCTTTAAAGTGTATTATATATTTGGATGCACAAGATAGCTTAGTCTAAAGTTTTTAGCATCCAGATTTCACAAGCTGCACTATGACCCGTATTGCCTTCGGGATGATCGAGATGTTCAAAACTTAATTTTTCGTAAAGCTTTACTGCCTGCCAAAGACTTGCAGTAGTTTCAAGATAGATTCGTTTAAAGCTCTGCTCATGAGCGAAGTCAAAAGCCAGATTTAAAATCTGTTTTGCAAATCCATAACGACGAATAATAGGTAAGAAATACATTTTCTGTATTTCTAGAATACTCTGATCACCCTGTAATGGCGCAATACCTCCACCGCCAAAGACTTGATCCTGCTCATCGACAATGACCCAATAAGCCGCTTTTGGCTGCTGATATACTTCATACAGGTTATCCAGGATTGAATCACCGACAGCAAAACCGGACTCTGCTGCAAGTCCGAATTCTACGGAAACTTCACGAATAATTTTGGCAATTTGAACATTATCTTGAGGTTGTATAGGACGAATAGAATACATAGGTCATGACATGAAAAAGGATGGAAATTTTATAGTCCGAAAACCATAAAAAATCCATCCTTTTTGATGATTTGTTCTTTAATAAAGCAGTATTTCTAGTTTTTGATTATTTTAATTCACTTGAAGATTTACCTAGTTCACGTCGAGCAATAATGAGTTGCTGAATCTGTTGAGTTCCTTCGAAAATATCCAGAATCTTGGAATCACGTGCCCATTTTTCTAAAAGTTCTGCTTCGTTATAGCCTATAGATGCTGCTAATTCGACGCACTTCAAAGTAATTTCATTCGCAATACGACCCGCCTTGGCTTTAGCAATAGAAGCTTCACGGGAATTAGGCTTACGATTATCCGCCATCCACGCAGCTTTCAGCATTAATAAACGGGCGGCTTCCCATTCGGCTTCTATACGATAAATCTGCGCTGCAATATTCGATGTATGTAAAAAAGGCGTATTGTACTCAGGGTCTAGCTGATCCTTAAAAATTTCCTTGATTCTTTCTAAGGAAGCTTTAGAACAACCAATTGCCATCGCTGCAACGAGTGGACGGGTATTATCAAAAGTTTCCATGACCCCAGCAAAACCTTTAGCCACATCAATTTCTGCATGTCCAAGCAAATTAGCAGCAGGTATACGACAATCGATAAAACTAATTGCAGCCGTATCCGAGGCTTTAATGCCTAGCTTATGTTCCAGACGCTCGATTTTCATGCCAGGCGTACCTTGGGGTACGACAAAGGATTTGATTGCAGCACGGCCAAGTTTTTTATCTAAAGTCGCCCAGACGACAACCGCATCTGCACGTTCGCCAGAGGTGACAAAGATTTTTTCACCATTGAGGATATAGTCATCACCCTCTTTAATGGCAGTAGTACGAATGGCAGCTGAATCGGAACCACAGCCTGGTTCAGTGATTGCCATCGCTGCCCAGATGCCATGAAAGCGTTGTAACTGTTCATCATTAGCAACAGCAGCAATGGCTGAATTTCCTAGACCTTGACGCGGCATGGATAAAAGTAGTCCGGTATCGCCATAACACATTTCGACAATACTAAGTGCAGTGGACATATTGACGCCATTTTTATTACTTTCATCGTTATCACCGCGTTTATTGACCGCAGCTCCCGCATTCATGCCTTCGCTGCCTTGGTTCATACCGTCGACGACAGAAGCGAGCATATTTAACTCTTTCGGATAAGCATGTTCAGCTTTGTCATATTTGCGTGAAATAGGGCGGAGTACATTTAGAGCAACTTCATGTGCTTGATCAATCAGCAATTTGAATTTTTTAGGATTTTGCAAGTTCATCTATTTTTTTCCTTATTCTTTGCTCAGGCATGAAGGCCAGAATGTACGATTGCTGTTGCTCTTAAGTCCCGATACCAGCGTTCTACCGGATGTTCCTTGGTGAAGCCATGTCCTCCAAGAATCTGCACGCCATCTGTGCCAATTTTCATGGATTTTTCTGCACAGAGCAGACGGGCCAGATAAGCTTCTCGATGAAAATCCTGCCCGGATTCTGCCAGACTGGCGGCATTCAGGATTAGCATTTGCATGGCATCAATTTCAATCGCCATATCTGCAATCATAAAAGCTACACTTTGCCGATGGGAAATTGGTTCACCAAAGGCTGTGCGTTCATTGGCATATTGCACACAGTATTTTTTAACCGCTTCACAGGTACCGACCGCCATGGCACACCACATCAAGTTACCCAGATCAATAAAAGCGGTGCAATCAAAATCGTCATCTCCCAGGCGTTGTGCCAGTGTGTTATTAAATTTTAGATTCATGGTTTGAGTGGCTTTCAGGCCCATAGCCGGAGATTTTTGTGCAGTAATAGTATTATTGCGTTGCACAATAAATACTTCGGTTTTGCCATTCAGATCTGCACTGACCAGATAGATATCAGCAGTTTCTCCGAGCATCACCAAGGTTTTTTCACCATTAATTAAATAGTTATCTCCATTCGACGTTGCTTTAGTTTTTAACTGATAAGGATTAAAGGCAACTGTTACTTCCTGTACTGCGAAGGTAGCTTTAAGATGAGGATCATCAGCGAATGCAGTCAAATACTCAGTCTGAACCTGTTCTGAACCCCAACGGGTAATCGCATTAATCACACTAAAAGTAGAAAGCAGTCCAGCGGTCAGACTGAAATCACCTTGAGCCAACTGTTGAGCCATCAGGACATTGCTGACGATATTCTGTTCTGCAGCAACGCCACCTAGAGCTTCAGGCAGCGCATAAAAATTAAGACCCAGATCAGTTGAATATTGCCAGAGTTCCTCTGGGAAGATTTCATGATGATCTGCATCGTGTGCCAAAGGATAAAGGACTTCGCTGGCAAACTGTTGCATTGCCTCGCAGGTCATTTGCTGTTCTTCAGTCAGATTCAGATCAAACAGGGATTTGGACTGATGTGGTAAACGTTGTCTTTGAATTTTCTGACCAGATTTCAGGATTTTCTGAGTTTGGCTGAATGTTTTAAAACCTGCTTTAGAGCTTTGATAAAGAGATTTTTCTAAAAATTTACGCAGCTTTAATTGGTCGAGTAAATCACTTCCAGCCACTTTGGTCAGGATGGACAAGCCAAATCCTTGTGCTTTGTTCACCATATTGTTCATTCTAATTATCCTACGGGGTGCTATCTTATTTGCCTGATGTTGACATGCAGTTCTAGAAAAAACCATGTCATCAATGACATGAATCATTGTCAATTTATCATTAAAATAAATAGAGGATTTAAAATTTAAGATATTGAAAATAAATAGAAAAATGAAATAAGAGAAATTTGGTTTTTGTCAAAAATTGACCCGAATGACAAAATCATCCGGGTCTTATATAAGGCTAATAATAACTTAGTCTATTAGAGATGACGTTTAATCATCGCGCGTACATTAGTTTTCGCATCAATCACCGTCATGAAGGTATAAGCGCCAATGAACTTACGGCTGATAAACATAAATTCTTTAGGCGGTACACTGAAATAACGTGAAGCCATGGATTTAGAAGCCTGCTGCATCACACGGCTATGAAGCTGGCTTTTTTTCCAGTTATAGCGGTCATGTTCATCCATCACACCTGGAGGCAAGTCTTTATTGTTCATTGGCGAGCTGAAGGCTTCTGTGGCTAACAGGAAGACTTTCGCCATATCCGGTTTGATGCTAGGCGGAATAGAATCAAAGAATTCATAACCGGTCATGGCTTTTACCATCATGTCTGAATCATGATGATAACCGGCCTGGATCAGGTTACGCGCTACATTGAGTAGATGCTGGTCAAACTGACGGATTGCACCGAAGTCAAGAAGTACAATTTTGTCCTGGATATTTTCGCCATCACCTAGACGTACCAGATAGTTACCGAAATTCGGGTCAGTCTGCATCTCGCCCCATTCAAAAATCTCACGTACAGCGATTTCAAGGGAAGCTTCACCCAGTTTATTACGACGTTCCTGTGGTAGAGACAGCATCACTGGACTATTGATGGGTACACCACGTTCAAAGGTCATACACAAGACACGGTCAGTACAATAGTTATCGATAATGGTCGGTACGATATATCGTGGATCATTTTGAAGACGCTTACAGAAGCGGCGAGTGGTATCCGCCTCAATTTTGTAATTGACCTCACGATGCATCATCTCGCGAACTTCATCAAACCATTGATCAAATTCACGGGTTTGCGGCACCATACGGGTCAATTTGAGCATGTTCTTAAACAGGCTCATATCAGAATCAATAGCTTCAGCTACACCCGGGTACTGGATTTTAAGCACCAGCTCCATACCGTCTGACTTACGCACCGCACGATGCACCTGAGCCAAAGAGGCAGTGCCCAAGGGCTCATGATCAACTGTCAGACCATCTAGCTTGGAACCTAATTGCTGCTGTAATTGAGCTTTGATCGCCGGCCAAGCCAAAGCGACTGTTTTATTATTTAAAGTATTTAAGGCTTGAGTAACTTCTTCTGGCAGAAAATGCTCGCCATACAGTGCCATCATCTGGCCAATTTTGACAATTGAACCTTTAAGCTTGCCAATTTCTGCAACCAGATAATCGGCCTGTTCTTTCATGGCTTTTTTGCGTCTTCTTTCTTTTTCTTCTTCGCTCGAGAACATAGAACCCGCACTGGATGCTGCCCAGCGCGTACCTGCCAGCAAAGATGCCTTTGCGATCGATAAGCGTCGATCCATTGAGGAAGTTTTCAATTGTTTAAGCTTATCGTTCTGATCTGACATGTAAACTCAATCCTTTTATCAGCATAAAGCGGAATAAATCATTGTAGTGGATATTACCGTGTCTGCACGTATTAAAAAAGTTTAAGCCGCTGAATTCACGGTGAAAATCTCGGCAAGAGCATATCGCTTGCCGTTTTGACCAGTGTAGGGTGAATATTATGACATTTGAAATTGAATTTTTAATTCAGATCGTTGTTGTAACTGTTGTTTATTTGTTTGAATATGTTGATGAATTAGGTTCTGGACTGTTTCATGCATAAAACCCAGCGCATAACCCTTCACAATAATGATGCTTGGCAAGCTGAAAAACAGGTATTTGGCATCTTCCAGTGTCGCGCTACTAAATACGCCTTGCTGCATTAATGTGGTCTGTAAAAATACCTTTTCCTGCTGCACCTGACTGGATAACTGGTCATTCCAGTAGTTCTGGCGCATGGCCATAAGATTGTTGTGCTTATAGCTCATAAGATCTGGGCTCGTTTGGACATCATTGCCGAATTATATGCGGCCATAAAATCAAGTTTCAACCAAAGAACTGTGACATCTTTTTAAGCGAGAAAAATATAGGATTTTATCGAGGATCAAGTTAGTATCAGGCAATAATATAAACAAGATTCATTATTCAATATTGATTGGAAACAAGCCGGTTTTGGTGAAGGAGATATTATGTGTTTTGCATGTTTATTAATGGCAGGTTGTTTGGGGACAATGGCATTACAGGTTCAGGCGGCTACAGGTTATTCTCAGGAATATACCCAGTGCATGAACTTTAGTTATGGCAATACAGCTAAACTACAAAAATGTGTGAAAAAAGAATTAAAAGCACAGAACAAACGTCTGAAGAAAAACTATAAAACTTATCTGAAATTAAATGCTGGCTATCGTAATAATATTGGTGAGCAGCATACAGTGTGGCAACGTAAACTATCACAGCAATGCAAGCTGACTATGAATACACAATATGCCCAGATTAAACAGGGTCAATGTGCGCTGGAGATGGTAAAAGATCAGGCGAATTTGTATCAATCGCGTTCTTATCGTGCCGGTGCTTAAACTGGTTTTAAGTTAATAAATCCTTCCGGAAATAGTGATAAACCTTAAAAAGCAGGATTCTAATCTGTCTGAAATCCAGAAGATCTGTCATTGATAAACCATGGAGAATTCGGGTTTTTCATGGTTTTGGCATTATAAAAGACCTCAAAACAAGGTATCATAAGGCGTTCTAAAAAATGACCTTGGAGACGCCTTAAGTGGATCGACCGACTATTAGCCCTGAACATTTGCAGGAAGCCGCTGAAAATTTAACTACCATTCGTGATTTTATTCGTTTTGGGGTTACAGCATTACGTCAATACGATGCGCACTTAGGTCAAGGTACAGAAGATTATTTTGCTGAAAGTTCAGCGCTGGTTCTACAAACCTTGTCACTGGACTGGAATGCAGATCCTGAAATTCTGGACTCTAAATTATTGCCGAGTGAAGTCGCTGAGTTCTTAAGCTTGCTGGAACGCCGCATTAATGAACGTGTTCCAACCTCTTATTTATTAAATCTGGCCTATTTCTTCGGCAAGCCATTCTATGTCGATGAACGTGTATTAATTCCACGTTCGCCAATCGTTGAGCTGATTGAAAACCGCTTTGCTCCTTATTGCCTGACTGAAAATGGTGAAATGCGCGCAGCAGTAAATAACTTGCCAGAAAACCCGAATCCAAAAACTCCACAACGCATTCTGGATATGTGTACCGGTTCTGGCTGTATCGCGATTGCATTGGCCTATGCTTTCCCGGATTCAGAAGTGGATGCAACTGATATTTCTAAAGATGCCTTGGAAGTGGCGCAGATTAACTGTGAACATCACAGTAAACAGTACCAAGTGGCCTTACTTGAATCTGATTTGTTCGCTAAAATTCCAGCTGAAAACCAATATGATCTAATCGTATCTAATCCTCCATATGTCGATGCAGAGGATATGGCTGATCTTCCTGATGAATTCCATCATGAGCCAGAGCTGGCATTGGCTGCTGGTCAAGACGGTCTGGATCTAGTTCGTAAGATGCTGGCTCAAGCAGCTGATTATCTGACTGAAGATGGTCTGATCGTGATTGAAGTGGGTAACTCTGAATGGGCAATGAAGCAAAACTTCAATACCGTTGATTTCCACTGGTTGCAGTTCCAACGTGGTGGTTCAGGTATCTTTGCACTGACTGCAGCCCAATGCCGTCAATATCGCGATTTATTCATTCAATCTGTTAATTCATAAGGAGTCGTTGACATGGCAGGTAATAGTATAGGGCAACTCTTCCGTGTAACGACTTGTGGTGAATCTCATGGTGTTGGCTTAATGGCCATTATTGATGGGGTTCCACCAGGGATTGAACTGTCTGAAGCTGATTTGCAAAAGGATTTGGACCGTCGTAAGCCAGGTACTTCAAAATTTGCAACACAGCGTAAAGAGCCAGATGAAGTTGAAATTATTTCCGGTGTGTTTGAGGGTAAAACCACCGGAACTTCAATCGGTCTTTTAATCCGCAATACGGATCAAAAATCGAAAGATTATGGCAATATCGCGCAAACTTTCCGCCCAGGCCATGCAGACTATACCTATACTCAGAAGTATGGTTTCCGCGACTATCGCGGTGGTGGCCGTTCAAGTGCGCGTGAAACTGCGATGCGTGTAGCAGCAGGTGCGATTGCCAAGAAATTCCTGTTTGAAAAATTCGGTATTGAAATCCGTGGTCATGTGACCCAAATCGGTACTGAAAAAGCAGAAAAACTGGACTGGAATGAAGTGCCAAATAACCCATTCTTCTGTGGTGATGTTGATGCCGTTCCACGTTTTGAAGCACTCGTGACTTCATTACGTGAACAGGGCACAAGCTGTGGCGCACGTTTAGAAATTATTGCTTCTAAAGTACCAGTCGGTTGGGGTGAACCAGTATTTGATCGTTTAGATGCTGATATTGCCCATGCGATGATGTCAATCAATGCCGTGAAAGGCGTGGAAATTGGTGATGGTTTTGGTGTGGCTGAGCAGTTCGGTCATGAAACCCGTGATGAACTCACAACAGATGGCTTCCTGGCGAACCATGCTGGCGGTATCTTGGGTGGTATATCTAGCGGTCAGGATATTCGTGTTTCGATTGCGTTGAAACCAACGGCTTCCATCACGACTCCGGGTAAAACCATTACCATTAACCGTGAAGATACTGATGTCCTGACCAAAGGCCGTCATGATCCTTGCGTGGGTGTACGTGCAACCCCAATTGCTGAAGCGATGCTAGCAATTGTTTTGATGGATCACTTCATGCGTCATCGTGCACAAAATGCCGATGTCGTTGCGCCGTTTGAGCCAATTGAACCTAAATAATTTGCTTTATAGAAGCAAATGAAATTAAAGTCAGGCTTCGGTCTGGCTTTTTTATGTTTATAAAATGAAAAATAACAATATTCGTTTAGCCCAAGCTACGGACATTCAAAGCATTGTTAAGTTGATCAATACAGCTTATCGATCTAATTTGGGCTGGACGCATGAACATTGCATTGTTTCAGGTGATCGAATTAATGAGGCTCAGTTAAGTGAGCTTTTAACACGATCTGATTTTGAACTTTATGTTTTGGAAAATGATGACCAACTGGTGGGTTGCATTGATGTGACACACTTGCCAGATTGTTTTGAAATCGGCAGTTTTGCTATTGACCCAGTCCGGCAAAATTCAGGTTATGGTCGAATATTGTTAGATTTCGCTGAGCAATACTCTAGAGAAAAAATACCTTTCAAAAAACTTAGAATGACTGTTCTTAATGTTCGCATTGAATTAATCGCGTATTATGAGCGTCGTGGTTATCACCAAACCGGCAAAACAGAGAGTTATCCACTCGATGCAGATGTTGGACAGCCTTTAGTAGATTTAAATCTGGTGATTTTAGAAAAAAGTCTCGAAAAGATTTATGAAGTTATTTGAATCTATTTTTGATTCTAAGTGTATTTAATAAAAATAATGACAGGATGTATGAATGGAAGTATGGTTAAGTGCTGAATTAAGTAGGGAAGTGTTAACAGAAGATCATCTTGATCTCGAAAATAAAGCACGTAACGCAGTAGAAAATGCCTTAAATGCTCAACTACAAAATAAGTCGTATGATATTCCGATAGATAAATGGAAGTGCATTGAAATTATGATGGGAAATGATAGTTTTGATGAACGTATTTTTTATTCATTTAAACGTAAAAATATGGATTTCCGTTTAAGGATTGATCCAACAACTTTTAAGGCAACAGATGATTTAGGTCGTGAGAGACTCATTTTTAGGATGCTCTTAAGAAGCTTAGATTTGTTAAAAGTTAAGTTTGAAAAAGTCCGTCCGAAGCTTGATGTAAAGGTTTATGAGGAGCTTGAAAGATTAAAAAATGATGCACTAAATATTGCAAAAGATGAAAGTTGGATTTAAAGCGTATTTTAATTAAAGCCAGCCAGAGTGTTTTTTATTTATTATCCATTGAATTTTCCACTATTTTTATCCTGAAACGAGCCGCTTGTTGTATCCTTGCTCATTGACAGGCAATTGAATTGGATGCGATTGCCGCAAAACCCATATCATGAGTTGTTCAATGTTTCAGACTATCTTCACTGTACTGTTTCCGCTTATTGGCCTGATTACTTTGGGCTATGTATTAAAACAAAGGAAATGGCTGGAAGATAGTTTCTGGCGTGGGGCAGAAAAACTCAATTATTTTGTCCTGTTTCCAGTTATGCTGTTTTTAAATCTGGCCGTAGCCAAGATTGAAATGGCAGTCATTAAAGATGTGATTCTGGTGGTCTTTAGCCTTATGGCGGTGGTCAGTATTGCGCTATATGTACTGCGCAAGATTTATCAGATTGGCTATGCACGTTTTGGGGTCTATGTGCAGGCACTTCTGCGCTTTAACACCTATATCGGACTTGCAGCAGTGAATGCCTTATTTCATCAGCAGGGCATGACCATTTTCGCCGTAGTGATGGTGTTGTGTATTCCACTGGTCAATATTTTATCTGTACTTGCATTTACTCGTAGTTCAGATATGCAGATCTTCAAAATTCTGGTTGATCTGTTAAAGAATCCTTTAATTTTAGGCTCTCTTGTGGGTGGCCTATTTAATCTTTCAGGCTTATCACTCTGGGCCGGGTTTGAATTATTCCTAAAACAGATTGCCTTATGCAGTTTGCCGCTTGGCTTGATGTGTGTGGGGGCTGCTTTAAAATTCCAAGGCTTCCAGCGGGATATCTTCCCATTGGGCCTGGCGACTTTTGGACGTTTATTAGGAATGCCACTTGCTGCTTTCTTTGTCTGCCAATTATTTNNGGGGGAGATAGCCAGTTCATGGCTAGTATTATCAGTATGCAAACGGTAGTCGCGGCAGGATCTCTCATGTTAATTCTTTCCTGGTTAATTTAATTTTAGGCTCTGAAAGCCAGTCATATATTGAGAGTTTTCTGGTAAACCAATCTCGTAAATAGCCTAAGAAAATATTAACTTTATTGCTTTTCTTAAATGCTTTTTATTGGAGCATGACGTAGAAAAATGAGGCAAAAAACCAAATTAAAATCTTAAAACTCATTTGAAATGGATAGTGTTATTTCTTCTAAATTTATTGAAAGTGTTGTTACCACTTAAATCACGTGAATTAACATAAATAAAAAACTGTAGTCCCCGATAAGATGGTATATAAATTGCTCAGGATAATAAAAATATTATTGCAGGAGAGAAATGCTACTGCATTCGCCGAAGGAGCAAGGTCCCAGGAAACTCTCAGGCAAAAGGACTGCAATAATATATTAAACTCTGGAGAGAAGTGTTGAATCACTCACCGAAGGGGGAAGGTTGCTGCATACAGTTATGATGCAGTTACCGAAGCTCTCAGGTACACATGACAGATGGGAAAGACATCACATATTAAGGAGAGGTGTCTATGCGTCATGTTATTGTGGTGGGGGCAGGCATTACCGGTGTAACAACAGCTTATGAGCTCGCTTTACTCGGTTATCAGGTCACGGTGGTCGACCGTCATCTTTATCCCGCGATGGAAACATCCTTTGCCAATGGCGGACAACTTTCTGCCTGTAATGCAGAAGTCTGGAATCAAAAAGCCACTGTATTGAAAGGCATCAAATGGATGTCACAGAAAACCGCGCCACTATTGCTTAATCCTTCTTTTAGTCTGCATAAATATGGCTGGCTGATGGAATTTCTAGGTCATATTAAAAATTATGAAGCCAATACCCGGGAAACGGTAAGACTCGCGCTACTGGCCAGAAAACGCCTGTTTGAAATTGCCGAAATTGAGCAGATTGATTTTGATCTGGAAAAGCGCGGAATTCTACATTTCTACCATAATAAAGCTGATTATGATGTCGCAATTAAGGTCAATGATCTCCTATGTAGTGGTGGTCTAGAACGTAATGCAATTACAAATGAAGAAATCAAGCAGATTGAACCTGCATTAACTGGAGATTACTACGCCGGGTTTTATTGCCAAAGTGATGCGACTGGAGATATTCATAAATTCAGTACCGGACTGGCAAATGCTTGTATGAAAAAAGGGGTGAAATTCGAATTTGGTCAGGATGTATTTGCAGTCGATCACCAGACACAGCAGATTATAGTTAAATGCAGGCCAAGCCCTGAAAATGTGCGTGCCAATGCTGAAGATGTGCTCGAGATTCAGGCAGATGCCATTGTGGTATGTGCAGGTGTCAGCAGTTACCAGTTGGCAGATCTGTTGGGGGAGCGGGTGAATGTCTACCCGGTGAAAGGCTATTCAATTACGGTACAGCTCAATGAAGAGCAAAGCCAGCAAAATGCTCCTTGGGTCAGTCTCCTCGATGAGAGTGCCAAGATCGTCTTGTCACGCTTAGGTAAAGACCGCTTACGTGTTGCAGGAACCGCGGAATTTAATGGCTATAATCGGGATATTCGCGTAGACCGGATTCAGCCTTTAATTGACTGGACACAACGCAATTTCGATCTGTGTACTGAACATGTGGTTCCGTGGGCAGGTCTGCGTCCCATGATGCCGAATATGATGCCTGTAGTGCGCCGTGGTAGACAGGAACGTGTCTTTTATAACACCGGTCATGGACACTTGGGCTGGACATTATCAGCGGCAACCGCAGCTATGATTAGCCAAGAAATAGCTCAGCATTACCCGGCATAAGTAAATAGCCCGCTTGCGGGCTATTTTAAAAGATCAAAAAATAATTGTTTATCAATTAAGCTCCTTCTACTTGGGGAAGAAGGTTGGGGTGAAGGGAATCTTTATAAAAACTTCTCCAATAAGGAGAGGGAATTTCTAGTTTAAATTTTTAAATATATATTTAGGAGATTGGTAGATAAAAATAAAAGTCGACTGTTTAATCATATAAACGATAAATACCACTAAAGCGCTCGCAGCCTTTTTGTTCAGTACTGACCGTCAAGATTGCTTTGCTATAGTTAAAGGTATATTTGCAGTCATGCTCATTATCCATAATCTGGCTTTTAGTTTCCGTCGTGGTATAAGCCAGAAAAGGAATGGTCTGGGTTTCTGCACGATTGTTCGGATTACGGTAGGCGACCCCTTCAATCTTGATGCGGTCTTTCGTCAGCTGATGAATCTTGAGATGAATCGGCTGTTTGGCCATTTGGCCCTGTTCAAACTTCAGATAGTGCTGAGTCAGGCTCTGATTCAAAGAAATATAAATATTGAGGTCATCCAGACGCTGGTCAAATTGCTGTTTAAAGCAGTCCAGCGTTTTACATTGCTGTAAGCGTGTGCTCCATAGTTGCTGGGTATCTTGCAACAAGCGAACAGGTGCATCTGTAATCAGAAAAGCGGTAAAATATTGATCAGCCAGTTTTTCACGCGGTTCATCTAGAGAGGCTGAGCAGATCTTTTTCATGGCTGCGTTATTGTTATGATGACTGCTACAGTCCAGCGATTCAGCATGAATGCTGCTAGCAAAAAGGCCTGTCCCGAGTAAAAGTCCCATTATTTTCATCATATTTATATCAGTTTTCAGTAGCATGATCGCTTATACTTTCACTGTGTTACGCTAGGTCTAACTATAGCGAAATAGAAACGTCGTGTACAAGATTTCAATCAGTTATTTCTAAAGGATATAAAAGTGATTGCACAAATTCGTATTGGTCAGGGACTGGATGTACATGCATTTGAAGAAGGTGATTTTGTCACTCTGGCAGGTATTCAGATTCCACATACGCATGGCTTGAAAGCACACTCTGATGGTGATGTAGTTTTACATGCACTTTGTGATGCTTTATTAGGTGCCTTAGCACTGGGCGATATTGGTCAACATTTTCCGGATACCGATCCGCAGTTTAAGGGTGCGGACAGCAAGGTCTTGTTAAAGCATGTCTATCAGCTAATTCTGGATCGTGGTTATCGCCTGAATAACGCTGATATCACTGTAGCTTGTGAACGTCCAAAGCTGGCTAAACATAATCTGGAAATGCGTCAGAGCATTGCCGATGTACTGGATGTGGATATGACTCAAATCAGTATTAAAGCCACAACCACTGAAAAATTAGGATTTACTGGCCGTCAGGAAGGTATTCTGTCTATGGCAACTGTTCTAATCAGCCACTACAAATAACATCAACCGAAGTTATTGGGATGAATCAGGGATAATTCCAGTTCATGTGTTGCTTTACGGCCTTGCAGCTGTAGGGCAACCGCATGAATTAAACCGGTCCAAGTTTCATTCGGTTCCCAGAGCTGATGCAGATATTCCTGCGCAGTCGGCATATCCATATTCATGTAGTATTGACGGTATAGATATATCAGGCAGCTGACATGATAATTCTGCGTACAATGTACCCAGACCATTTGTTCTTTGACCAGATAATCAATCAGATCCAATACCAGTAGGCACTGACTATCTGAGGGAGTTTCCCAAGAGATGGGCAACTGGATATAGTTCAGGCCAAGATCAAGACAAATTTTATCTTCATGTAACAGATGATGATCGCTATCTGTTAATGCCACATTGATTACGGTAGAGACGCCGTATTCTTTAATCAACCTCAGTTGTTCAGTTGTCGGCTGACCAGAGCTGAACAGATGGTCATGGATGAACTGAAAATTTTCAATTTGACTTAATGCAGTTTCAATTTCATTCATCAGATAAAATTTTCCTTGTTCAGAAATGAAAACGCCATCTTGTCGATGGCGTTTGTCAGTTCGTTTAACGATTAGGTAAAACGTCCTTCAATGCCTCATGCATGTCAAGCAACACTTTTTCTGTGGTCTCCCAATCGATACAGCCATCAGTTACTGATTTTCCATATTCCAGATCACAAAGATTGGCAGGAATATCCTGACGGCCACCTTTCAGATGACTTTCTACCATAATACCAACAATTGACTTGTTTCCATCAAGAATTTGTTCAGTAATATTTTTTAAGACAAGCGGTTGTAAGTACGGGTCTTTATTCGAGTTTGCGTGGCTGGCATCAATCATGATCTTGCCGCTCACTTTGGCTTTCGCAAGAGCTGCTTCAGCATCTGCAACTGAACCTGCATCGTAGTTAGGTTTGCCATTACCACCACGTAGAACCACGTGTGCATATGGGTTACCAGAAGTACGAATCACCGCAACCTGACCTTGATCATTAAGGCCCAGGAAGCTGTGACCATGTTTAACAGATTGCATTGCATTAGTCGCAACAGTTAAGCCGCCGTCTGTGCCATTTTTGAAGCCGACTGGTGAAGACAGGCCAGAAGACATTTCACGGTGAGTTTGGCTCTCAGTAGTACGTGCACCGATCGCTGACCATGAAATTAGATCTTGATAGTACTGTGGAGAGTTTGGATCCAGTGCTTCTGTCGCACATGGCAGGCCAAGTTCATTCAGCTCCAGTAACAGTTTACGACCGATACGCAGACCTTTCTCAATATTGAAAGAGTCATTCATATCAGGGTCATTGATCAGACCTTTCCAGCCTACAGTTGTACGCGGTTTTTCAAAATAAACACGCATTACGATATACAGGCTATCTCTTACTTTTTCGCTTAAAGCTTTTAAACGTTCAGCATATTCATGCGCAGCCGCTGGATCATGAATTGAACATGGACCAATCACTACAAAAATACGCTTATCCTTGCCATCCAGGATATTACGAATCGTTTCACGACCATGCAGTACGGTTTGATAAGCAGTTTCAGTCAAAGGTAACTCTGCTTTCAACTGAGCAGGTGTTACCAAAGGAATCATGCTTTGGATATTCACGTCATCAATATCTGATGCTGAAATAGGTTTTGACTGTAGTGTATTCATTGCCGTCACTGGTTTGATCATACAAAAGGTTGTTTAATAGCCTGAATATAACATGAATGATGCGTCACTTTGTTATAAAAAAGATGAATACTTCTTTGAAAAAAAAGTGATGAATCCATGATTTAGTTTAAACAGCAGCAGCTTTTTCTGCTGCTGTTACCAATTCAGGTTGGGCGGGTTGTGCCGGTTTTGACTTGACTGGATTCACAATGAAATTCACGCCAAGACAGAACAGGGTAATCCCAAGAATTTTACGGATAATTTTCTCTGGCATACGTGAACTGATCAGTGTACCAATCACAATTGCTGGAATAGAACCGCAAATTAACCAGCCTAATAAAGTAAAGTCTACATTACCTGCGCTCATATGGCCCAGACCTGCGACTAAAGTTAGAAGTACAGCATGTACTACATCCGAACCGATGATGCGAATCATGGGTAAATTCGGAAACATGAGGATCAAGGCCATAATACCGAAAGCACCGGCACCGACAGATGATAGGGTCACAAATACGCCCAGTACAATCCCCATGATCACGATCAAGACACGTTTATTACCAGATTTAAAGTCAACTTTGTCCAGATCCTGAGTCATGTCAGGCAGTTCTTGTTTGCGGTATTTATTAAAAAACTTTTCAATAGAATTGCGGAATATAATAGATGCCCCGGTAAGGGTCAGCATAAAGCCTAATACCATGGTCAGCGTTGCTTTATAATGTGTCGATTGACTGAGGTAATTCTCTAGTACCCAATGGGTCGCAAATGAGGCAGGGATACTACCGATGGCCAGCCAGATCACAATAGGCCAGACAATATTCATTTTTTTGGCATGAACCAATGAACCACAAAATTTAGAAATTGCGGCATAAAGAAGGTCTGTACCAATCGCGATATGCGGTTCAACCCGAAGCAGTGTAATCAGGATTGGGGTCATCAACGAACCGCCACCGACACCGGTAATCCCGACACAGAAACCAACCAATACACCTGCTAAAATAAATTCAATCGGACCAAACATGCATATATGCCAAAATCAAAAAACGAGCATATCTTATGACTTTTAAATATAAGTCGTTGTCTTGATTATTGATTTGCTTATTCTAAAAAGAGATAAAGACTGTAAAATTTAAAGTAATTCATCCTAATTTATATTTTAATTTGAATCATCTAGTACACCTTTC
Organism: Acinetobacter sp. UBA5984; assembly: GCF_002429925.1. Lineage (NCBI taxonomy): Bacteria > Pseudomonadati > Pseudomonadota > Gammaproteobacteria > Moraxellales > Moraxellaceae > Acinetobacter > Acinetobacter sp. UBA5984. The sequence continues at coordinate 3,832 of NZ_DJBE01000046.1, read as the reverse complement.
TATTGCTAAGCCTGAAAATTGATAAAGATTCTGCAAAATGCCTTTTGATTTATTTGTTTAAAGATTATTCGGTTTAGGTCACTTCTAATTTTTAAGCTGGGCTAAGGCGCGGGCATTGTCCAGATCCCAGTAATTTTATTATTTGAGATAGCCATGATTTGTGAGTTCAACACTTAGGCATGCTCAAATCACGCTTTATGATAGAATCTGAACGGAATTAATTTGTCTCATTTGAGGGAATACACTTGCAGAATCGGAAACTTAAAATCGGAATCGTGGTGGGAGAGGTATCGGGAGATACGCTTGGTGCGAAGTTCATCCGTAGTTTTCGAGAGCAGGGTATTGATGCAGAATTTGAAGGGATCGGCGGGCCACAAATGCTGGCGGAAGGCTTCAAGAGCTACTATCCAATGGATATTCTCTCGGTCATGGGCATTGTTGAAGTCCTGAAAGATATTAAAAAACTGTTTGCAGTTCGTGATGGTCTGGTCGAGACCTGGACGAAAGATCCAGTCGATGTGTTTATCGGTATTGATGCGCCTGATTTTAATTTGCGACTTTCCAAAACCCTGAAGCAAAAACAGTTACCGATTAAGACCGTGCAATATGTCAGTCCTTCGGTCTGGGCATGGCGTCAGGGCCGGGTACATGGCATCAAGGCCAGTATTGATCTGGTGCTGTGCCTATTTCCATTTGAAAAAGCATTTTTCAAGAAATGGGATGTTCCGGCAGCTTTTGTCGGTCATCCATTGGCAAGCCAGTTACCCCTTAACAATGATCTGGCTGAAGCGCAGGCAGAACTGGGTCTCGATTCTACGCAAAAGTATATTGCACTGCTGCCGGGGAGCCGCCGTGGGGAAATTGAACGTTTAGGACCATTGGTACTGGATGCAGCCAAAATTCTACATCAGAAATACCCGGATTATACGTTTCTGATTCCCGCCATTAATGAGATGCGCAAACAGCAGATTGAAAACTTGCTGGCACAATATCCGGACAGTTTAAAAGCGCATATCCGCCTGATGGAAAATACCAGTAGCGAGTCAAAAATTGGCCGCCAAGTCATGAATGCGTCCAATATCATTGCGCTAGCTTCAGGCACTGCGACACTGGAAGCCATGTTATTGCACCGTCCGATGGTGACCTTTTATAAATTGCACTGGCTGACTTTCCAGATTGCCAAATTGCTAGTCAAAATTCCTTATTTCTCATTGCCAAATATTATTGCGGGCAAAAAAGTCATTCAGGAATTAATTCAGTCTGAAGCAACGCCTGAAAATCTAGCTGCTGAAATTGAAAAATTGATGGATATTGAAGCAGCTCAAATTCAGGTGATGCAGCATCTCACCATGCACAAGCAGCTGCTTTCCGGCAATAGTGAAGATCCTGTCAAAGCGGTACTAGACTTAGTCCAATAAAGGCGTCTTGCTTTTCTGACAAGCAACACGATATTGGGTCGGGGTTTGTTCAAACTGTTTTTTAAAGCTTTGACTAAACGCCGTTTCCGAAGAATAGCCTACCAAATAGGCGATCTGCTGAATGCTAAATCCGCTATTTCTGAGATATTGTGCTGCCAGTCGAAGTCGATACTGTTGCAGATAAGCCAATGGCGGCTCACGAACAATCTGGGTAAACAGCTGGGCAAATTTGGAGCGCGACATATGGCATTGTTCAGCCAAACTTTCTACAGTCCAAGGCTGTTCTGGTTTGCCATGAATCGCTGCCAAGGCATTGGATAGTTCAGGATGCGAAAGGGCATTTAGCCAGCTTGAGGCATTTTCCAGATTCAAAATATAATCTCGTACGCATTCAATCAGTAAAATACTGACCAGATGATCCAGAATCTTGTCCCGTCCAGGACGAAGTTGTTGGGTTTCTAGCGCCAGAAATTGCAAACCGACCTGTAACCATTCTGGTGCTGTATCTCCCAGAATATGCTGGATGTGCAGAAATTTGGGTAAAGCACTCAATAGCGGTTTCGCCATCTGGATATCCAGATTGGAACGAATCGCCAAAATAAAACTACGTTCTGCTGAATGGGTGATATTGAGATCCACACATTGCTGTGCATGAGTCTGAAAATAAGAGTTGATCGAATGATGTTCAGAAAAATTCGCATTACCGGGACTAGAAATCCGATGGGCAGAACCTGCAGGCAATAACATCAGATCGCCTTGTTGCAGCTCAAGCAGATCGCCATCTTTAAATATTAATTGCGCTTGACCTTGCAATAACACATAAGCCAGCATGGAAGGTTCATATTTATAATCAAACCCGCCTGGATGGAACAGATTGAGGTAGAGATATTCTGATTTTTCCAGATGAATATCATCAAAAATTTTACTTAAAGCATCCATGCCTGACTCTATTCTTTTGTTTTAATTCATTTAATTAAATTTAAATAGTCCAGAATTGTGATTTAAGGCCAAGATTTAGCCTATTGCGCCAAAGACGCTGACATAGTTTTTCTGGACGTTCAATACTGTTTGCTAATGCTGAAATATTCAACTATATGTGCAGAGTAACATAAAAAAGGAGGGTCGTAATGAATGCCCCTGCACAAATTAGCAAAGCTCAGTTCACGCAGGATGTGTCAGCGCTGAAAGGTTTACAACTGGATAAAAAACGTTTTGGCTGGCTGCTCAGTCCCAGTTTGCCTGTGATCGGTATGGGAATTCTGGCTGGCTATCATTTTGGTCCCAAAGCCACTAAAAAAGTCTTTGCGATGGGTGGACCTTTATTATTGCATGTGATTATCCCGACTCTGGATGCTTTAATTGGTGATGATGCCAATAATCCAAATGATGAGCAGATTCAGGCATTGGTCAGAGATCCTTATTATGACCGGATTGTGAAGATGTTTATTCCTTTGCAAATGGCTGCCAATGCTTTTGCAGGCTATGTAGTATCCCGCCCAAATGTTTCTCTGGTCGATCAGGTTCTACTTGGCGTATCTATGGGGGCGATCAATGGAATCGGCGTGAATACTGCGCACGAGCTGAGCCATCGTTCTCAGAAAAAAGACCATTACTGGTCGCATGCCAGCCTGATGCCACTGGCCTATAACCATTTCCGGATTGAGCATCCTTATGGACATCATAAACGGGTGGCGACGCCAGAAGACCCGGCATCTTCGAAAATGGGTGAATCTTTCTACCGTTTCTGGCCACGTACCGTATTGGGTGGCTTGAAATCAGCAATTCAGATAGAAAAAAGACGTTTGGAACGTAAAGGCTTAAAATTCTTTAGTCAGGAGAATGAACTGTTTCATGGCTGGGCCATGAGTGCGGGCTATCATGCCTTGATGCTGAAAACGTATGGCAAAAAAATTATTCCTTATACGCTGACCCAGGCCTTCTATGGCATCAGCCTGTTTGAGATCGTGAATTATATCGAGCATTATGGGTTGAAACGCGGGCAAAAAGCGGATGGTACCTATGAGCGAACCTTGCCCGAACATAGCTGGAACAATAACAATATCGTGACTAATCTGTTCCTGTACCAGTTACAGCGCCATTCAGATCATCATGCCTATCCAAGCCGGCCATTTCAGGCATTGCGACATTTTGATGAAGCGCCAGAATTACCAAGTGGTTATGCTACCATGCTGATTCCAGCACTGATTCCACCATTGTGGTACAAAATGATGGATCAACGTGTGTATCAGCATTATCAAGGCGATCTGACTAAAGCGAATATTCTGCCTTCGAAGCGTGCCAAGCTGCTTAAGAAATTTGGTCTAAAAGACGCTGCGGCTTGATGATGTAAACAAATAAAAAATGCGCCTCAAATGGCGCATTTTTATTGATTTAGGACTTACGCACTATTACTT
>NZ_DJBE01000003.1:0-13380 GCF_002429925.1 Acinetobacter sp. UBA5984 | reverse complement strand
AACTTATTTCAGGACGGGACAGTATGAAGCTATAAAAAAGCCCATCACAAAGATGGGCTTTTTATTTAGCAACCAGTTAATTTTTCTGGTTGAGGTTTCTCACCGGGGAAGAAAATTGGACGAAGTTTTACACCTAGACCATTTCCGAGAAATGCGAAGACCAGCCATAACCAACCATGTACGCTGCCCGAAGCAATACCACTAAAATAGGCACCGATATTACAGCCATAAGCCAGACGAGCGCCATAGCCGAGCATCAAGCCGCCAATAACCGCAGCAACCAATGAACGTTTTGGAATATTGAAGTTCGGAGCAAATTTACCTGCCAGACTGGCAGCCAATAATGCACCAAGCATGATGCCAAAGTTCATCATGGATGTAATATCGAACCAGAGTGATTCAGATAAGGCTTTGGCATTTGCTGGTTGCTGCCAATACGCCCAAGAGGCTACATCAATTCCAACAAAACTTGCAGATTTCGCGGCCCAGACAGCAAGGGCAGAAGTGACACCCCATGGACGACCAGCCAGCGCCAAAGTAGCAAAGTTAAGCAGGGTTAAAATGATTCCGCCCCAGATTAATGGCCATGGACCACGCAAAAAGCGTTTCCAGCCCTGATGCTGGCTTTGAGCTTCAATTTCCAAGTTGCCATGACGTTTCTTTTCAAAAAATACAGTTGCAGCAGCAATAACAGCAAAAACGACAAAGCTCAAAACAAGTGCAGGAATGACACCAAAACTTTCTACAATGGAGATAGGTGCGAAATGAGGTAGGTTAAACCACCAGTCAATATGCGAAGTCGCAATCAGTGAGCCGGCACAGAAGAAAAACAGGGTGACCAGCATACGAGCACTACCACCACCCACAGTATAAAGTGTACCTGATGCACAACCGCCACCGAGCTGCATGCCAATCCCGAAAATAAATGCACCGATCACCACAGACAGTGAAACCGGACTGACAAAGCCTTGAACTGGATTACCAAACAGTTCACCTGCGCCTAAAGCAGGAAAAAATAGCAAGACAGCAAGACCTAACATGATCATTTGGGCACGTAAGCCACGACCACGACGTTCTTTAATAAAAACGCGCCAGCTGGAGGTAAAACCAAACGATGCATGATACAAGGTCATACCCAATGCACCACCCACCAGAAATAATAGAGCTTGGTTCAGACCTACGATGTGATAAGCACCGACAGTTCCTAATACAAGTAAAATAAAAGCCACCCAGACCGAGAGATTCGATCGCTGGGAAGACGCAGCAATAACAGACATGGGAGATCAAGCTTTAAAAATAAAGTCGCGTATATTACGCAATTTCTCACTAAAATGGGCTGATCTAGGGCTACTAAGAGTCAATTAAACATCCTGATAACTGATAATAATTATGACTTTAAGTGATATAAGGTCGTGATTATTTCAGAAGATATCATTTTATTTAGAACAATCACCCGTCTAATAGTGAAACGTATAAAAAGTTTAAAAGCCTGCAAAGCAGGCTTTTAAAGATTGAAAGCTTTAAAAATTAATTTTCAGCTTTCTCACGTACTTTGCCTGCACCTTCTTCAATAGCACCGGCAGTTGCAGCAGTCGCGTTTTTAGCGGCTTCAGCAGTGGCATCGGCTGCTCGAGAAGTCGCAGCGGCGGCTTCATCAGCGGCACGGGAAGCATTTGCAGCCGCATTATCCATGGCTTGATCAGTTTCTTGAGAAGCCTCATGAGTGGCATCTTCTATATCATGGCCTGCTTGATCAGCAGCATTTTCTAAATGTTCGCCAGTTGTCGCACCTGTTTCAGGATTTTCTTTCTTATTACAACCCACTAAAGCAACGGTTGCAGCTAAACCCAAAGCAACAAGTAATTTATTCATCGTGTCATATCCTTTGTAGTTGTAAGGTCGAAAACAGTCTAGCGAGTATTTATTTGAATTTATGCTAATAATTAGATCAGAATTTGTTCGCTAAATGTAATTTTTATAAAGACTTATACAATTTCTGCTAAATATCAATCGTCTGATTATTTGAATGTATTTTCTTACAAACCTTGTGTGGATTGCTTCTCATTGCTTATAAAGAATGAATAGACTCGCTTTCGTATGCAGTTTTAGATGTAACAAAACACAACTATTTCATCATCAATTTTTATCAAGCTAAAAGTAGAAACCATAAAAAAAAGCCCGCATAAAGCGAGCTTTTTTAAAATATGAAAAATTATAGACCAGCAGATGCCTTAAGTGCTTCGACTTTGTCAGTTTTTTCCCAAGTAAATGCAGTATCTGAACCTTCACGACCAAAGTGACCATAAGCAGCAGTCTGTTTATACATCGGTTGAATCAGGTTCAACATACGGGTAATACCGTATGGACGCAGGTCAAAGTGCTCACGTACCAATTGCACGATCAATTCATCAGACACTTTGCCTGTATTGAAGGTATTGATTGAAATTGAAGTAGGCTCGGCTACACCAATCGCATAAGACACCTGAATTTCACATTTGTCTGCAAGACCCGCAGCGACAATGTTTTTCGCAACATAACGGCCTGCATAAGCAGCAGAACGGTCAACTTTCGATGGATCTTTACCAGAGAATGCACCGCCACCGTGACGCGCCATACCACCGTAAGTGTCTACAATGATTTTACGGCCAGTCAGACCACAGTCACCTACAGGACCACCGATCACAAACATCCCGGTCGGGTTGATGTGGAATTTGGTATCTGCATGGAACATGTCGGCAGGAATGATTTTTTTCACGATTTCTTCAATCACAGCTTCTTTTAAATGAGCTTGTGAAATTTCAGGATCGTGTTGAGTCGAAAGCACAACAGCATCTAGACGAACAGGTACGCCATTTTCATAAGCGAAAGTCACCTGGCTTTTTGCGTCTGGACGTAACCAAGGCAATGTACCGTTACGGCGTAATTCAGCCTGTTTTTCCATTAAGCGGTGCGCATAAGAAATTGGCGCAGGCATAAGTACATCAGTTTCACGGCTGGCATAACCAAACATCAAGCCTTGGTCGCCGGCACCTTGATCTTCCGGTTTCTGACGGTCTACACCCTGAGCAATTTCAGGAGACTGTTTACCGATCATGTTGATGATCGCACAAGTCGAACCATCAAAGCCAAGGTCAGAATGATGATAACCAATACTGTTAACGGTATGGCGGACAACCGCTTCAAAATCGATGTTCGCAGTTGTTGTGATTTCACCGGCAAGTACAACCGCACCTGTTTTTACAAGCGTTTCACAAGCAACCCGTGCATATGGGTCTTCTTTTAAGATTGCATCCAAGATAGCATCACTGATTTGGTCAGCCATTTTATCTGGATGGCCTTCGCTTACAGATTCCGAAGTAAATACAGCGTACTCGCGCATAGTCCTATCACAGTTAAATTTAAAGACCCGATATGTTACATCGACTTGTGCTCTAGGACTAGCGCAACTCGACAAAATTGCACGAAATTGTTTCAAATTATTGTGCTTTTATTTGATTATTGGAATTAAAAAAACTGATATGCCTAACTAAACAGCAGGGTGGATTCATTTAATAAACTTAATAAATAATCTGTGAATTGATAAGAGACGCTTATTAAGCAGTGATATTTCTAAACAAATTTGCATAACTAAGTACTAAGAAAAATATAAAAATTAAATGCCTCAAATATCAAGGAAAGTGATCATTCTATTAATAAATTAAGGTGGGTGTATTGACCACACGACAGACAGCCTTGCTGCAAATAGTACGACTCTGCATAGTAGCTTCAAGTCTTCAGAAACCGCCTGTCAGGAAGTGGCGAAATCTTTTGGTATGGATTTGTTTAAAAGACTGTACGGAGATGGAAAAGCATGTATCAAAAGGCGTTTACCTTGATTGAAGTCATGATTGTACTCACGATTATTGCCATTCTGGCGACAGTAGCAGGCATGAGTTATCACAGTTATGTAGTGCGAAGCCAACTAGCAGAGGTTTTTAAGCAGGCAGGTAGCTATCGAACTCAATTTATTGCCTCTGATGGACATTGTGATGCAGGCCGTCAAATTGGCAGCGGAACCCAATATATTGAAAAAGTCGTGATCAATGCCGCTTGTCGGATTGAATTTAAGCTACGGCAGGATGGGATAGATACGGCTATCCGTGGGAAATCCATCGCTTTTGATGTCTATAGCGGCAGTTGTTCGTCGAGCGATATCAGTCAGCGTTATTTACCTAAAGATTGCCGAGGACAATAATTTTCGTGGTATCGATTAGCCTGATTNNAGGAATTCAACATATTGTGAAAGTTTAATTTATAAAAAATAGTTAAGAATAATCCCAGATTTATCATCTTATTAGAATCTAACTTAGACTCTAGTCAATCAATGCACCTTAAAAGTGCAGAATATTTATCCGATAGGTAAATACAAGATCAATAAATTGATAAATATTGTAGGCTAGTCTTTACCCCTCGCTGTTTTTTTAAGACAATAGACGGCAGTTTTGAAAGTCTTTTCATCATTTCCTATTTCTTCTGAATTTATTTGGACGCTGATTTATGACAACCCCGCTTAATGAACGTCGTATTGCAAACGCAATTCGTGTATTGGCAATGGATGCTGTGCAAAAAGCAAACTCAGGACATCCAGGTGCTCCAATGGGGATGGCAGATATCGCTGATGTGGTTTGGCGTGAATTCTTAAACCATAACCCAACAAATCCGAATTGGGCTAACCGTGACCGTTTCGTATTGTCGAATGGCCATGGCTCTATGCTTCAATACGCACTTCTTCATTTAACGGGCTATGATCTTTCAATTGAAGATCTTAAAGCATTCCGTCAACTTCATTCTAAAACCCCAGGTCACCCAGAATTGGGCTATGCACCGGGTATTGAAACAACCACTGGNNCTGGGCGATGGCTGCTTGATGGAAGGTGTTTCTCACGAAGCATGTTCTTTGGCAGGTACTTTAGGTCTAGGCAAGCTGATTGCTTACTATGACGACAACGGCATTTCGATTGACGGTGAAGTTGAAGGCTGGTTCTCTGACGATACAGAACAACGCTTCAAGTCTTATGGCTGGCAAGTGATCAAAGTTGACGGTCATGATGCTGATGCCATCCGTCAAGCGACTGTTGAAGCAAAAGCTGAAGCGAACAAACCAACCATCATCATGTGTAAAACAGTGATTGGTTTAGGTTCACCAAACAAACAGGGTAAAGAAGACTGTCACGGTGCACCTTTGGGTAATGACGAAATCGTATTGACTCGTGAAGCGCTTGGCTGGTCAGACGAAGCATTTGTCATTCCTGAGGATGTATACGCAGCTTGGGATGCCAAAGAAAAAGGTTCACAAGCTGAAGCAGCATGGAACGAAACTTTTGCCGCTTATGCAGCAAAATATCCAACAGAAGCAGCAGAATTAAAACGTCGTCTTTCTGGTGATCTTCCAGCTGACTTCGTTGCAAAAGCAGATGCTTACATCGCTGAAGTAAATGCGAAAGAAGAAACCATTGCAACACGTAAAGCGAGCCAAAACACGTTACAAGCACTTGTACCTTCATTACCAGAAGTACTAGGTGGTTCTGCTGACCTTGCAGGTTCTAACCTGACACTTTGGAAAGGTGCACAAGGCGTACAGGACAATCCAGCAGGTAACTATGTTCATTACGGCGTACGTGAATTTGGTATGACTGCGATTGCCAATGGTGTAGCATTGCATGGCGGTTTCATTCCTTATGTAGCAACATTCCTGATGTTTATGGAATATGCACGTAATGCAGTACGTATGTCTGCGCTGATGAAACAACGTGTGATTCATGTCTACACTCACGATTCAATCGGTCTGGGTGAAGATGGTCCTACACACCAGCCAATCGAACAAATCGCATCTTTACGTGGTACACCAAACCTGAATACATGGCGTCCATGTGACACCGTTGAAGCAGCGATTTCCTGGAAATCTGCTTTGATGCGTTCAGAAGGTCCAACAGCGTTGATCTTCTCTCGTCAAAACCTGCCATTCCAGACTCGTACTCAAGCACAAATTGAGAATGTAGCGAAAGGTGGTTATGTTCTGGCTGAAGAAAAAGGCGAATTGAAAGCGATTATCATTGCGACTGGTTCTGAAGTTTCTCTTGCAATGGAAGCTTATGCACAGCTTGAAGGTGTACGTGTCGTATCTATGCCATGTGCTGAAGAATTCATGAAGCAAGATGCTGCTTACCGTGAATCAGTTCTTCCTGCAGCGATTCGTGCACGTGTAGCGGTTGAAGCTGCACATGTAGATTACTGGTGGAAATTTGTAGGTCTTGATGGTCGTGTGATCGGTATGACCACTTACGGTGAATCTGCACCTGCTAAAGACCTGTTCAAACACTTCGGTATTACAACTGAAGCTGTTGTAGCAGCTGTAAAAGAGATTACTGCTTAATCAACTGATTAAGTCGGTTTTTAAGGGCGCCCCAGTTTTGGGGCGTCTTTTGTTTTTTCGCTTTCTAGCCTTGTTTTCATGTGGCAACCGCTAAAAAGTGTTCTCCCATAATTGAAATGAAAGAGTGAGATAAACATGAGCTTGTATGAACAAATTAATGATGAAATTACTTTAATGGATGCAGGCGAGCAGAAATGGATCGGGCAGGATCTCCCCCTTGAAGCAATGGTTGCGGTTGAGCTATTACTTCAGGAAATGGCTGAAGAAAAAATCATTAAAGTACGTCGCAAGAACCATGAAAAGCATTCTGGTTTGAAACAGGTGGATCGTATTCTGGTTGAAAAACTTTAAATATAAAGCGTGAAAAGTCCCTAATTGGGGCTTTTTTTATGTCGGATGATTTCCATCTGACAGGTTGCTTATGAGCGCCAGATGAGATAAAGCTAAGTTTAGGTTGCTATAAAAATTCCGCGACCACTATCGAAACGACTTAAATTAAAGAAATAAGCCAAAGAAGCAGTTAAACATGAATATACAGCCCCAGATCCAGATCAAATCTCTAGAGCAAATATCACAGTCAGAATGGCTATCTTTATGGCAAGACTATCAACGCTTTTATCAAACGCAAATTTCGGATGAGGTAAGTAAAAATACCTGGGATAAATTAACCAATTATGAATTAGATTCAATGTACGGTTTTGCGGCCTTGATTGATGAAAAGGTCGTTGGGATTGTGCATGTCATCGAACATAACAGTAGCTGGACAGTAAGGCCATATACTTATTTGCAGGATCTATTTACCCATCCGGACTATCGCGGACGGGGCGTGGCGCGAAAGTTGATTCAGCATGTCTATCAGGTAGCGCAGCAGCGTAATTGCGACCGGGTTTACTGGCTGACTCAGGAATCAAATCATCAGGCGCAAGCGTTGTATAACAAAGTCACCAAGAAAACTGGATTTATTCAGTACCGTATGGATTAAAGCTCAAAAATTAAAAAAATAACTTACAATTTTATCGTTTCATTGCTGCAACAAAACGTTTTATCTTTAAGGCTGTAAACGGTTCCAGATTCTATACACTTAATAACATCCAAAACGTGAGATAAAAACATGAATTTAAAAACATTAGCATTAGGCTTGGCGGTCGCATCTGTAGCAACATTTTCTATGGCAAAACCAGTGGCTTATACGATTGACCCGACTCATTCAGCAACGGTTTTCTCTTGGAGCCACTTTGGTTTCTCTACACCATCTGCAAACTTCAGTGATATCCAGGGTATGATTAATGTTGATAATGAAAAACCTGCGAATTCTTCGGTCAATGTGAATATCCCGGTTGCAAGCATTAATACGAATGTGAAAGCGCTGGATGACCATATTAAGACAGCAGAATTTTTTGATGCTGCCAAATATCCGAATATCACTTTTAAAAGTACTAAAGTTCAGGCTTTAGGCAAAAACAAATACAAAATCACCGGTAACTTAACCGTGAAAGATGTCACTAAACCTGTGGTACTGGATGCAGTTTTAAATAAACAAGGCATACATCCAATGACCAAATTACAAACGATTGGTTTTAATGCAACCACTTCATTTAACCGTTCAGCCTTTGGGGTAGGCGGCTATGTTCCAAATGTGGGCGATAAAATTACAGTGAACATTACTACCGAGGCTTCTGTACCTGCTCCGAAAAAGTAAAAATGACAAATTAAAAAAGCACCCAATAGGGTGCTTTTTTATTACGGTTATTTAAGTTGCAGGTTTTCTAAATAATGCATCAATACCGAACTGGCTGCCTGTTCAAGCGCGGGTGCATAGCTTTGATGATCCGCCCGCAAGGTGGGGATATTGATTTGGGCTTTGCGTAACTCACAGGTATGTCCAATCAGCCATTTCTCTAAACTTTCACTGGCTACTTCAGTATGGAATTGTAGTGCTAGAATATTCTGTCCTACCCGAAAGGCCTGATTTGGATAAAGATCAGAGCTGGCCAGCAATTCAGCCTGTTCAGGCAGATCAAAAGTATCGCCGTGCCAATGTAGCACTTCAATATTTTCCAAGGCTTGTAGTGGATTATTCTCAGCAACTGGAAGAGTAAGCTTAGACCAGCCAATTTCTTTGCTATGTCCTGCATAGACTTTAGCACCGAGTGCATGAGCAATGAGTTGAGCACCCAGACAAATACCTAAAGTGGGTAAATTCTTCTCTAAACGCACTTTAAGTAAGTCTATTTCTTGTTGTAAGAAAGGGTAGTCCACCGTTTCATAGACACCAATTGGACCCCCTAAAATAATTGTCAGACCTTTATATTCATACGCCTTTCGTAGGTCATCAATTCCGGCTTCAAAATAGCGAACACGTAATCCTAGCTGATAAAACACATCTTCCCAGGCACCTAGGTCTTCAAAAGCCAGATGTTGAATGGCATATACGGTATCAGGGAAGTGGTCAAGGTTCAGCATAGCAGTCAGGTCTAAATGGAAAATATTTATTTAACGTTATTCTGCAAAAAATTTGAAGTCTTTTTAATCCGGTGATTTAGCCTTAGGTAGGTGATTCATCCGAATCGGCAAGCCTATGTAAGACTATAACTCCGCTTTGTATCAATATGCAGCGATATTTTCCTTTTCTATAAAAAAGGCGTTAGAGTAGAAAGCAGTGGATAATCATAAGAGGCAGGATAAAAAATGCACAATATCTGCTTATATGTCGATAAAAAACGTATCAGTCCTTATGCCATGTCGGTTTATGTGGCTTTAAAAGAGAAAGGACTCAACTTTCAGGAAAAAATGATCGATCTGAATCTGCTGGAACAGCAATCTTTGGCTTATCGTAAAATTTGTCCGAGTGGCAAAGTCCCTTGTTTGATCATTGATGATTTTCATTTATTTGAATCTTGGGCAATTACTGAATACCTGGAAGATGTTTTTCCGGCACCGGATTATCCTGCTTCATATCCTGCAGAGATGAAAGCCAGAGCAAAATGCCGCGCCGTTCAGGCTTTGATGAAAACTGATTTTTCCTCTATCCGGCAGGATATGCCTTCAACTTCGATCTTTGTTCCACCTAAAAGGCCTTTAATCGCATCGGCTGAAACCATGCAGGATATTCAGCGCTTACTGGCAATCACAGAAACTTTACTTGAAGAGCTATGGCTCACCGAACAATGGTCAATTGCAGACTTTGATCTAGCCTTTATGCTGCATCGTCTGCTTAGTCACGATGTTGAGCTTCCCGAAAAGATTCAGGCTTATATCCAGCGTAATTTTCAGCGATCTTCAGTGCAGTCCTGGATTTTGGAAAATGAAAAACTGCGTACTCATGCTGAGTTTTGATTCTATATCGGGTAGAGAGGTAAATTTAATAATTTAAGTACTAAGTTTGCTTAATGAATAGACATGGATATTTTAAAAGAGAGACACGTTATACAAAAAATTGCTTAAATATCAGCAGCGCAGGCGTAGTATAGCAAGTATAGGTAATAAGAAGTAGCTAAAACTTAGAATCAGATTCAAATGAAAAGGAGTATACGGTGGGTGGATCACATCATCATGATCATAGTCATGTAGAAGTTAGTGCGAAGAATGCTAAAAAACTGTCCATCGCCTTAGCTCTGACGACAGCCTTTTTAATTGTAGAAGTTATTGCTGGTTTTATGACTCAGAGTCTGGCCTTGCTTTCTGATGCAGCGCATATGTTTACCGATGCCGCTGCATTGGCGATTGCACTGGCTGCGATTAAGATCGGACAAAAACCCGCAGATGATAAACGTACCTTTGGCTACCAGCGATTTGAAATTCTGGCAGCTTTATTTAATGCGATTATGCTATTTCTGGTAGCGGTGTATATCCTGTTTGAAGCTTACCAGCGCCTGAGCCATGCTCCTGAAATTGAAAGTCTGGGCATGTTAATTGTCGCTATACTCGGACTAGTCATTAACCTGATCTCCATGAAAATTCTGGTTTCTAGCAGTCAGGAAAGCTTGAATATTAAAGGAGCTTATCTGGAAGTACTGAGTGATGCACTAGGTTCGGTGGGTGTCATTATTGGCGCAATCATCATCTATTTCAGTGGCTGGATGTGGATCGACACCGTGATTGCGGTCATGATCGGATTCTGGGTCATTCCACGGACATGGATTTTGTTGAAACAGAGCATCAATATTCTGCTAGAAGGGGTTCCTGATGAAATCGATATTGAAAAACTGCGCCATGACCTACTGGCGCTAGACGGTGTTGAAGATATTCATCAGCTAAAAGTCTGGGCGATTACTTCCAAGAAGGTGATGTTGACGGTGCATTTAGTTGCGCCAGACGTTGACTATAAAAAGTTGCATCAGGAGGCGTTTGAGATGTTGCATCATGAACATCACATCACCGAGATGACATTGCAAATTGAAGCAGAAGATTGTCCCCCAGAACAGCATCGGAAATCGGACCATTTACATGAACAGCATGAGCATGAGGAAAGCCATCAACATTAAGTGTGAGAAATTTTGCCATCACACTTAATGTATTTTTAAACTTCGATCTTTTAATTTTAGTCTTTCAATAATGACACAATTACATCTTTATAACTCGGTGGTGCTTTCACATAATCGCGCTCTCGCAACATCTGATGCATTTTGGGCAGATTTTGATGTGGAACAGAGGCCATTAAATGATGTTCAATATGATAATTTACATGAATCGGTGCAACGAAAGCACGCGCTAGCCAGCCTGCACGGGTGGTACGGGTATTAGTCAGTGCAGAATGGCTGGTTTCCAGACCGGCATGCTCAGCCATTGCCCGGATACGGATAAACAGTGGGAAAGGGGTGATATAAGCTAGGGGCCATAATAAATAAAGTTTCGGATGACCGCTGGCCCAAAGTGCAGAAAATAGGGCAGCATTGGAAATCAGCATGCCCGAGCTATTTTTTAACAGATTCTTTGCCAGTTCCAAGTTACTGCGATTACCCCGAGGAATTGGTTTCGGATCATTGGAAACACTCCATTCCAGAAGTTCTAAATCCATTAAGACACGACCAGTCAGAAATTTCAGGCCGGATTGACCATTTAGATCTCTAAAGAATTTTCTGAATAATGATTGTTTAGTAATTGGAAAGTTTTTGACCAGACCTAAATCTGGATCATCAGGTTGAGAGGTGCGGGCATGATGTTTCAAATGATAAGGACGATATTTACCGACCTCATTCCAGATCGGACGGGCGCATAGCCAGTCAGTGAAGTGTGTGTTTAGCCACTTGGTTTTAAACAAACTATGGTGTGAGGCGTCGTGCATCAAAATGGCCATAGCGAGTTGGCGACCTGCCAGAATGGCTAATGCCAAGGCACACATCAATATTTTTCCCCAGACTGGTAAATATTTCCAGCTATAAGCGACTGTGCCAAAGGTCAAAATAATCACAGCCCAAGTTGAACCCACTGCCAGAGCACCCTGTAAATCGGATGGGTTAGTCAGCTCTCTAATTTCTTCACGGCTAAATAGCTCTGTGACGCTCACTTTACTGTTCATTATTCTGCCTTGATATAATTCTTGTATTTCTTATCACTATATTTGAATTAAAATATTACAGTCAATTTATTTTTGTGAGTATGTGGGAAATAAATTATACACCTTGTTGTTGAAAATATTGCTGCCATAACTGCTGGCCTTGCTCCTCCATACGCCGTACAGCCAGTTCAAACTTTTGTCGGGCTGGAGCATCTAGCCATTCTTCAGGCAATAGCGGATCTGCACGCAGACTAAATACAGCAGATTTTGCCAGATAAAAGGCGGTTTTAGCTGATTCAGCCAAGGATAACTGTTGGTGGTTTTCAAACCATTGTTCAATTTCCTGGCTGATATTCAAATAAGTTTGATGCAGGCCATGAATATCCCAAAGTGCAGATACATGGGTGTGCTGATCGATCTCGCTGACCTGAAAAAATCGTGCGCCTTGATCCAGACCAAACTTGACGGCTGCTGATTTAAGCTCGTTCAAACCAAGTTGCAAATTGTCCGGGCGGATAAACACGTTCTGTTCCAGTTCCTGAAATCCATAATAACGCAGGGCTTTTTCCCGTTTAGATAAGGCCGTACGATCTACTCGCCCCAAAGCACCGGTATAAACCAGAATGTACTTACCATCCCAAGCCGTAGCGGTCTGCATATTGGGATGTTTGTTCAGGCTAATAAAAGAAGTATCAAATTTTTTTTCAACTAACTGATAAATGCCGCGTTCTACTGACTGAATGATCTGATCCTGATTGAGTCGTGCGACTGCAACCCGCAAGCTGTTGTCAGAGATTCCTAATAAATCTGCTGCACATAACATCTGTTTGATGCTAACAGTAGAGTTATGTGAGGCATAGAGCAGGTCTAGCACCAGATGTCGGGCATTCAGTTTATAAGTCATGAAACTAGATCGTGATTAGAAAATGAGAAATTGGAAACTTTTTGTACAATAGCATTTTGAATATGAAGAACCAAAGAGAAATACGACTAAAGTGTTTGTATATTCAGGCAATTAATTTTAATTAAAGACAACGTATATGGATAAAAATGACTAGATAAGGTGTTGGTTTTCTACTGAGGCACACTATTTCACAGTCAATAAGTTGGTCTAAGCAGCAAGTCAACGAAAAAGACATGAATCTGTTTTTTTTCTCTTTATTCTTGATTATTTTTAATCCCAGCTCCCTAGGGAACTGGGATTACCTAAAAAATTAAAGTGAAGTGTTAGTTATAACTGCTTCAAAATTGGGTATATGAACAAGAAAAAGATTTCTTATTCATACGAATTACCTTACATATTCGGGTAATTCGGACCACCGCCACCTTCCGGTGTTACCCAGGTGAACCGTACCGGGCTTGTCGGAGACTTTTTTATTTAAGTTAGGCCACGTGACCTAACGGGTTAATCTTATCATAGTACATTGCTTCAAACTCAAAAGGCGATAAATAACCCAGTGCACTGTGTACA
>NZ_DJBE01000041.1:0-16600 GCF_002429925.1 Acinetobacter sp. UBA5984 | reverse complement strand
CTAACGCAAGAAGTCTAATTAAGTTCATGAAAATTGATATAGGTTAAATTTAATTAATCCTCGTTGTCAAACTTTACTAATTTAAAATGACTTTTAAAACTGTATGTAATTGTTTAATTTATTATAATCGCATATGAATCGTATCGTAATTTTTTAGCCATTCACGTTTAATCACTTCGTACCCCTGTAACTGCCAAAACTGCTCCGCTGCTGGTAAGAATGGATGTGTATGTAAATACAGCGTTTCAATTTTCTGCTGTTTTGCGTGCTTAAACAACATCTTGCATAACTTGGTGGCAATGCCTTGACGACGATACTCAGGTAACACAAATAGCTTCACCACTTCCACTGCATTCTGTGGAATATCCAAATCAAAGCGATAGTCATAAGTACGATATGCCACAGTGCCAATAATTCGATTTCGATCCTTCACCACAATAAAACAACCCAAAGCACTCTCGATATAATATTTCTCAAAATGCTTAATATCTTGGGGAATTTTTGCCTGATAGAGCTCTGGAAATAAGAGTTGACGGCTGTACAGCGCAAACTCAATCGCCTGTTGATGATCTTGTGGTTGCAACAATTGATAATCTAAATTCATGTTCATAGCCAAGAATGATCCGGAATAACAATGGTTTTGTCTTTGATCATGGCTTCATGGAATTCCACATCGTAGACACTTTTTAAAAATTTGGGATCAGTGATTCGTGCTTTGTTATCCGGTCGAATCACTTGATGCTCTCGCATAAAGAACAATTCATCGGCAAATAAAAATGCCAAATTCGGATCATGCATAATCGCAATCACAGTGAAATTCTGTCGTGACAATTGGCGTAATTTTTTCATCAAATAGCTTTGATAATAGACATCTAAATGATTGGTCGGTTCATCCAATAAAATCACTTGTGGTGCTTGCACCAAAATCCGCGCAATCATCACTAATTGCCGTTCACCACCTGACAGTTCGGTATATGGACGCTCTTTCAAGTGCTCAATATCCAAATCAATTAAGGCTTGATCAACGCGTGCCCAATCTTCAGCACTCGGTCGAAAACGACTAAAGGCTGCCCGACCCGTGATCACTACATCTTTCACCAAAAATGGAAATACGGTTTTATGAAATTGTGGTAAAAACCCGAGTAAGGCTGCACGTTCTTTACCTTTAAAGCTTGCAAGTGATCGACCGGCATAACAGACACACCCCTGCTCGATTGGCTCTAAACCTGCCATTAATTTAAACAGTGTCGATTTACCACAGCCATTGCGTCCTAAAATCACTGAAAACTGGTTTTTGGGAAATGCTAAGTCAATATTTTTTAACACCTGTTTATGCCCATAGGCATAGTTCAATTGTTCAATGCGAATCATGCCCAAGCCGTCCGTTGTGTTTTCATTAATAATAGGAAAAATGGTGCTCCCAATAGCATGGTGAAAATTCCAATTGGAATTTCAAAGGTCAACAGTACCCGTGAAAAGTTATCAATCAACAGTAAGAAACTACCGCCCAACAGCATATTGGCCGGAATGCTATAACGATGATCAGGGCCAACTAACATCCGCACGATATGCGGCATAAACAGGCCATACAGACTAATAATGCCTGCGGCCGCTACAGAAGTTGAGGTACATAAGGTCACAAACACAATCAAACACAGTTGTTCCCAACGTGGATTCACCCCCACTGCCTGTGCCTCTTCTGCACCCAAAGCCATTAGGTTTAAACGCCAGCGCATGGCGTATAAACCAGCTAAAGCGATACAAATCGGAATGATTGCATATTGCACTTTTTGCCACGAGGCTTGATGTAGATTACCCATGGTCCATTGCACAATGGCTTGTAGTTTAAATGGATCACTGAGGTACTGAATAATGGTTAAACCTGCCAAAAATAGACCCGATACGATCATCCCTGATAAAATCACCATCACCAGCGAAGTTTGGCTTTCATGTTTTTGTTGGGCAAATAAGTAGGTCAATGCCACAGCACAGACACCAAAAATAAATGCGGATAAATTCGGCGAAAGCCAACTTAAAGTCAGTGCTAAGGCGGCACCAAAAGCTGCACCTGAGGAAATCCCTAAAACATACGAATCGACTAATGGATTTCTAAATAAAGCTTGTAAACCATTCCCCGCAGTGGCTAAGGCTGCACCGACCATAAAGGTCAGTAAAATACGTGGCATACGGACATTGACTAGAATGTTTTGCATCAATAGAAATTGTTCCGCATCGTAATAAGGTGTACCAAATAAAAATTGCACACACCACAGCACATAATCCCATGCATTTAGACTTTGGCTCGGTCCAATTAAGAGCGATAAAAAAATCAGGAGCAATGGCACTGGATAAAACCAGGTATATTTTAAGGATTGCAGTGTCATTACATCAGCTCCTTTGCCAAACTTGCGCCATACAGCTTGCTTAATATTCTCAGTTTCAATGTATCTACAGGTAAGTCCGATTGTTCTGGATAAATACTGTGATTAAGATGAATAGCGGTCACAATAATTTTGATGGTATGTGGGTTATAAATAAATGCAGGCGTTAAATTAAAAACCTTTTGTTGTTTGACTGCGTTTAAACCTTTTAATTCTTCACGCTGATAAATCAGTTCTGGATTAGTATTCCACAGCACAATATTGTCCGGATTCCATTCAATCAGCGTTTCTGGATTCACATTCGGTTGATTGGTCTCAGTTTCAACAATGTTGTATGCCCCTGCCAATTCAATAAAATCATTGGTGATGGATTTACGCCCCGAAGTGGAATAAACCCGCCCCCCTGACCAAGCATAGTAAATCGATTGTCGCTCAGGCTGTCTTGAGGTTTTCTCAGCCACTTCTGCCACAATATTATCGGCAAACTGTAAAATCTCCTGCGACCGTTGTTCTGCACCGGTCAGTACGGCAATTTCAGCAAGTTCTTCTTTAACTTGTTTAAATGTTCCCGATTCCATTACATACACCGCAATGCTAAACTGCCTCAATAATTCAATGGTTTGGGTTTGCCCACTGACCAAGACTACCAAGTCAGGCTTCAGTGCCATTAAGCTTTCAATATTGGTGGCATTAGAGCCTTGTGAGGGTGTCGCAAGTTGTTTCTGGGCAATGCGGGCATCCATTTTGGAATAGGCATCAAACAACAAAGGTTGAAGATAAATTTCTGCAGGAATACCGACCACTTTCGGTCCTTGTCCCAACATATATAAACCATCTAAGCCCGACTCAAATAGCGAAACAATACGCTGTGCAGGTTGATCAACACAGACCTTTGTCGCTGAACTGTCTACAACGCAACGTTGATTGGCTGAGGCGGATACAACATTATCTTGTGGTGTTTTTGGAGACTGACAACCCATCAATACACTTGTCACCATCCCCAAAATAAAGATATGGCTGCGCATTAGAATGCCCATTGCACAGACATTGATGCCTTGATTGGCTCACCCGTCTGCACCCATAAATGGCTGTAACTCGAACGGTAATAGTGTTCATTAAATAGGTTGTGAATATTCAACTGATAACGCAGTTGTGGATTGGCTTGGTAATAAGCGCCAACATCCACCACCTGATAGGCTGGTAAACGGAAACCATTCATGACATTGCTTGGACTGTCGCCACTGCGTGAGCCGACATAACTGAGATTCGCCATCAGGCCTGCATTTTGCCAAGGGTCATACGCTACATTTAGATTGGCAGAATGTTCTGGTACATTAGTCAGAGGCGCACCACTCGAAATCAGCTCATCCTTACTTACCTCAGCATTGACCCATGCGTAATTAGCAGAAAGCTTAAGTTGATCATGCAATTGAACGCTCAGATCGAATTCAATCCCACGGCTTGAAATTTCACCTACCGCCGCCTCATAGTTAGGATCGATGGCATCGGTCATCAACACATTGTTTTTACGCATATCAAACCACGCCAAGCTCAAAGCATCGGTATCTGAGCATTGCCATTTGGCACCCACTTCATAGCTTTTGGCTGTTTCAGGTTCAAAGGTTTCTAAAGTTCGACTCATGCCATTGTTCATGGAAAAGGCTTCGCCATAATTGGCATAGAGAGACCATGTTGCACTTGGACGGTAGTTAATCCCGATGCGTGGGCTCAATTGCGCATGCGTGGTTTGATCCTCTAAGCCTTTCATGTGATTCTGAAAATCTTGCTCAACACGATCCCAACGTAATCCCATGAGTAGATTCCATTGATCATTGAAGAACATTTGGTCTTGAACATTTACCGCAACATAACGCTGGTTCTCATCACTGTTGGTATGCAGTGGCATATCAGGACTAAACTGCCCATAGACTGGACGATAAATATCGATCCAATTCGGGTTGCTCGCAGAATGATTCAGACGGTACTGCTGTTGCATAAAGTGAAAACGACCCGCTTCAAGACCAAGGACCAACTCATGTACCAAAGCTTGCGTTTCGAACTGTCCTAAAGCCTCGACCTGCGCCATCACATCTTCGGTCTGATAGTCACGATAGCGACGTTGGCGTTCTAAAGTGCGTAAATCGGCTTGAATCTTACGTGGTTCAGTGGAAAAACCGACCATTTGTGCATCTTTATAACTGAGTGCACCATTCATTTTCCAAGTATCATTGAAGCGATGTGCTAAACGCAGTTGATATAAATTGTCTTTGACACGCATATCACCATCATGCGGTTCACCGGTAAAGGTGTGCTTGTCCATGGTGATTTGATTATTGACCGCAGTCAGCCCACGATCAAAGGTGCCAAGATGCTGACTAAATTCAGTATCCAGATCAAGTTGTGTGTCTGGTGAGATTTTCCAAGTGAGTTGTGGTGCAACAAATAACCGTTCTGAGCTAACATGATCACGGAAGGATTGATTATCCTCTACGGCAATTCCTAAGCGATACGCCACTTGTTCAGTAATCGGTGCAGTATGTTCAGCACTAATGCGATATTCTTCTTGACTTGAAGCACGTAGATTAAGTGCTGTCGCACTTTGCCAGCTTGGTTTTTTTGTGGTGACGTTTAATGCACCGCCAATTTCACCCCTTCCATACAGAGCCGCATTTGGCCCCTTTAAAAAATCCAAAGATGCAATATTGACCATATCACGTGGTGCAGATATGCCACGGTTCACACTTAGGCCATTGCGGATATATTCCACGCCTGTATTTGGATTACCTTCAAAACCACGGAATGAATAATTATCCCAAAAACCACCGCCATAGCTATTATTGTTCGATACCCCACTGACCAAATTCAATGCTTGATCAATCCGTTGAATATCCTGCTGTTTTAAAATGTCTTCAGCTAAATGTGTTTTATTAAATGGGACATCCAATAATTCATGCTGAAATTTAGTGATTGATTTGGATGAGGATTCTGATTCGGTTGTGCCCGTTGCAGTCACGGTGATGGTATCTAAACGATTCACCTCATCAGCCATCACTAACGTACTCACGCCAACACCACTCATCAATACAACTAAACGCAAACTCACTACAACCACCCTCGGCTTTATGCACAAAAAAAATGCATAAATAAAATTAGAATACTTTTGGTGCATTATTCATTTGATTTGTGCACCAAATATAAGCATATATATTCAAATAAGCATCAGCTTAGAGTTGAATACACTCTTGTATACAAGATGGTGGTATTACAGGCAAAAAAAATGCCAACTTCGGGAATTGGCATTCAAATTCATCTATTTATAAGTTTTAATTAAAGATTAGAAATCATATGCAAGGTAATATTTTTTACATCTTCGATACTATGCAGGACATGATGTTCAGCGAGATGAATTGCACCCTCAGCATCACGATTTAGAATACGTCGTAAAATTGCCCCGTGATCTTCATAGGCATGTTGAATATCAAATTCACGCATGGCACCCAAACTCAGTACAATTCGAATCTTCTCGCTGATCTCGTGATGGATCTTCGCAATTTGGTTGTTCCCTGCAGCCCGCACTAAAGCACAGTGAAAATCTTCACTTTGTAATACCAATTCTTTAATGTTCTGATTATAGGCTCTTGGTTCGACCAACCAGAGTTGTTTGAGCTTTTGTAGTTCTAACGACTGTTCATGATCCAGCATACATAAGCGTTTGACTGCCTCTTTTTCCAAGATCATGCGTAAATCAAACAACTCTTGATAGAAATTAAAGTCTAAGGGTTTAATTTCCCAACCACTGCGAAAATGCACATTCACATAACCTTCTTGCTCTAAACGATAGAGGACTTGACGAATAGGCGTGCGACTCACTTGATATTTTTCAGCAATATCCGTTTCAGTGAAGCGTTGTCCTGGTTTAAGTTGAAAACTAAAAATATCGTCTTTGATTTGTTGGTAAATGATATTGGCTAAGTTTGTGGAGCCTGATTTTGCGATCGTTGTCGCCATCCGTGATTCTCTTCGTATATCTTTTTAATACAGAAATTATAAGGGTATAAAGAGTATTTTAGTGAAGTTGCATAAATAAAATAGATTCTGTAGACATTTCCTATTCGTAAATAAACCGGCTTTGTTGCATAAAGACTTAAAATAGAATTTTCGTAAATTACTTAAATTTAAGTGACAACTTGGGTGTGAGGTCGGCCTAATTCTGTAAACTTATTTAAGACATGAGTAGTACTACTGCGCAAGGTGCATAAATCTATTGGGCTTGACTATAAAATTTCTAGCATTGAGTTTATCTACCAATAGGAATCGTTTAGCTATATGTATTCTAAAATGGTCAAAATTCACAAGTTCATGAATCAAGTTTTTTACATTCAAATAAATTATCTTGTAATTCATTGGTTATTAATGAAATATTAACTATTTAATTGATGAACTAGACTTTAGGTAAACATAAGTTAAGTAGACGAATTTCGGTATTAAATTCATTAATA
Source organism: Acinetobacter sp. UBA5984 (assembly GCF_002429925.1). Classification (NCBI taxonomy): domain Bacteria; kingdom Pseudomonadati; phylum Pseudomonadota; class Gammaproteobacteria; order Moraxellales; family Moraxellaceae; genus Acinetobacter; species Acinetobacter sp. UBA5984. The sequence goes on along the minus strand of NZ_DJBE01000041.1, from coordinate 9,720 downwards.
TTGATATAAATTAAATTATACATTATGTGTTGTCAATTTCTTCTTAAAAAATAGAGTTTTCCAATCACTATTATGAGAATGAGTTTGTAAATACAGACTCATTTCCTATCGCTATAAATATTAAAAATAGCTACATAGAGTTTATCTCTAGCTTATTCAAATTTGTCTTTGAAATTAGGCGTTACTACGGATGAACAATAATTTTTACAGCAGACTCATTATTATGAATCAATGTTTCAAAGCCTTTAGAAACAAGATCATCTAATGCAATACGTTGGGTAATAAAAGGTTCCAGATTAATCTTACCTTGCTCGACTAAACGGATGGTTTCCTGATGGTCATTGACATAAGCAATCGTGCCACGAATATCGAGCTCTTTCATGACCACACTATGCACATTAATTGTGGCAGGATGGCTCCAAATAGAAACAATGACGACTACCCCTGTTGGTTTTATCGCCGTCACCAGTGTATCCATGACTTTATTAACACTACTACATTCAAAAGCGACATCAACACCGTGGTCTTCCGTAATTTTCATTACTTCGGCAACTACATCAACTTGTGATGGGTCTAGTACATAACCTGCAACGCCCGCTTCTATCGCTTTTTCTTTACGTTTTGCACTCAGTTCAGTGATGATCACCGTGAGACCTTTAGCCTTTAAAATGGCTGATAAGAGTAAACCTATTGGGCCTGCTCCACCAACCAGTGCGATATCACCAGCTTTTGCACCACTTCGTACATAGGCATGATGACCAACGGACAAAGGTTCTATCAATGCTGCTTGGTCTAAGGGAATATCATTTGAGATAGGATGTACCCAACGGCGCTGAACCGCAATTTTTTCAGAAAGACCGCCGCCGCGTCCGCCTAAACCAATAAAGTTCATATTTTTTGATAAATGATATTTATCATTCGGCCCAGTCGGTACATCATCCGCAATAATGTAGGGTTCAACTACGACATGTTGCCCAATTTGAATATCATCTACTCCCTCACCAACTGCATAAACTACGCCTGAAAATTCATGTCCCATTGTTACAGGTGCAGATTCTCCTGAAATTGGATGTGGATGACCACAAGGTGGAATAAAAATAGGGCCTTCCATGAATTCATGTAAATCTGTACCGCAAATACCGCACCATGCAACTTGAATTCCAACTGTGCCTGGAACTACTTTCGGTTCAGGAATATCTTCAATCCGAATATCCCCTCGGTCATAAAAGCGAGCTGCTTTCATTATGTATTCCTTATGTTGATATTAACGGTACACCATTCCACCATCTGTCAAAATAGACTGCCCTGTAATGTAGTTTGCATCCTCGCTGGCTAAAAATGCAACTAATGCAGCCACGTCATCTGGTGTTTCAGCACGTCCTAAAGCAATGCCATCTACATATTTTTTATACGTTTGACCAACTGGTGCGCCTGTAATTTCAGAGAAACGCTGATCTATTTCGACCCACATATCTGTACCAACAACACCCGGACAATAACTATTTACAGTAATGTCAGCACTGGCATATTCTTTAGCTGCAGCTTGTGTCAATGCACGAACTGCAAATTTAGTTGCTGAATAAACACCGAGGAGAGCAAAACCCTCATGACCTGCGATTGAGCAGGCATTAATAATTTTTCCAGCCTGTTGGCGTTGTTTAAATTTATTTGCTGCGGCTTGAATCCCCCAAAGTACACCACCGACATTGATGTTCATGATTTTGTTAAATTCACTCGGCGTTACTTCTGCCAACGCTTTAACTTGTGCAATCCCTGCATTATTGATCATGATATCAAAGCCATTAAGTGTCGATTCTGCATGATCAATTGCATGACTGACTTGTATTGGATCTGAAATATCTGCAATAAATGTGGTGGCTTTTACGCCAAAGGCTTCGATCTCTTGTTGAACAGTATTTAACTTTTCTTGATGAAGATCGACCAATGCAATATGAACACCTTCTTGTGCCAAACGTAAGGCAATACCACGTCCAATTCCTTGTGCTGCACCCGTAATTAATGCAACTTTATTGTTTAAACCTCTAGGCATGTTGCGATTCCTTAAATATGAATTGCACGTTGCATTGCCGACAATACCGACTCATGCATCGCCTCAGATAAAGTAGGATGAGGGAAAATGACCTGTGCTAAGCTTTCATCCGTAGCTTCTAGGTATTTTGCTATAGCAAAACCTTGAATGTGTTCGGTGACTTCATGTCCAACCATGTGAGCACCCAACAATTCACCCGTTTCCTGACTAAAAATGGTTTTAACAAATCCTGCGCTATTGCCCAAAGCTAATGCTTTACCATTGGCTTGTAAGGGAAACTTACCCACATTGATATTCAAGCCCGCAGCTTTCGCTTTCTGTTCTGTCAAACCAATACTGGCCACTTGCGGATGGGTAAAGATACAGCCCGGAATTTGTGTACGATCTAAAGCATGTACATGACTTAGGCCTGCAATTTTCTCCACACAAAGAATGGCTTCATGACTGGCTTTGTGTGCCAAACACGGTGCGCCTGCGACATCACCAATTGCATAAATGCCCACGACATTGGTTTTACACCATGAGTCAACTTTGATAAAACCATTTTCAAATTCAACACCCAAATCGTCTAGGCCAAGATTTTCCGCATTCGGTTTCACGCCAATAGCTGAAAGCACCTTTTCAACAGTAATGATTTGTACACCTGTGGCAGTTTCAATATGACAATGTACTTGAGCCTGATCAGTTTCTATTTTTTTTACCGTTGCTTCAGTTAAAACCTGCATACCCTGCTGTTCAAATTGCTTTTGTACATACTTCGCAACTTCAATGTCTTCGCTAGGAAGAATCTGCTTTGCAATATCAACCAAGGTGACTTGGCAGCCTAAGTCTTGGTATAGGCTTGCAAACTCACTGCCTATAGCACCCGAACCAATGACCAGTAAAGATTTTGGTAGTTGTTCTGGAACTAAAGCCTCTTTATAACTCCAGACCTGATGGCCATCTACAGGAATATGAGGCAAATTGGCCGCACGTGCACCTGTTGCGACAATAATATGCGGTGCAGAAATCTGCTGTTTTTGACCATTCGCATCTGTAAGCTCTAATTGCTCTTTGGCAATAAACTGGGCTGCTGCGTTAAAAACAGTGATTTGATTTTTTTTCAATAATTGACCGATACCTTGCACCAGTTGCTCAGAAACCTTTCTGCTATGATGGACCAGTGTTTGAATATCAAAACCAATCGCGTTAAGCGTAAAGCCAAACTGCCCTGCATGTTTGAACTGCTGCGCAAGCACAGCCCCGCTCAATAATGCCTTGGTTGGAATACATCCCCAATTAAGACATACTCCACCTAAGTGTTGTTTTTCAACGATTGCCGTTTTTAATCCCAGTTGCGCTGCGCGAATCGCAGCGACATATCCTCCAGGACCAGCACCAATAACCACAAGATCAAATTGTGTATCTGACATGACTATTCCTCCTACACCAAAATTAATGCAGGATTTTCGACAAACTGCTTCAATACCGATAGGAATTGAGCACCCAACGCACCATCAATGACACGATGATCACAAGACAATGTTGCGGTCACCATTTCACGAACAACAATCTCATCATTTTCAACGACAGCACGTTTCTCTGCTATACCTAAGGCCAGAATTGCACCTTGAGGTGGGTTAATAATGGCATCAAATTGTTGAATACCCAGCATTCCCAAATTGGAAATACTGAAACTACCGCCTTGAAACTCATCAGGTGCTAATTTTCCAGTTTTGGCACGTGTTGCCAGATCACGCATATCATTGGAAATTTGCGCCAAAGATTTACGGTTCGCTGCTTTAATGATTGGTGTGATCAGTCCATTTTCGATGGCCACAGCAACCGAAATATCAGCTTGTTCAAACTGTAAAATCTGCTGATTCTCTTCATCAAACTGAACATTAACTTGTGGAACTTTAATCAGTGCAGCAGCAGCAGCTTTAATCAGCATATCGTTAATGGACAGTTTGACTTGCGGTACAGTACTGTTAATTTGCTGACGCAAAGCCTGAACCGACTCAACATTTAAGTCTATCGTTAAGCGAAAATGTGGTGCATTGCGTTTTGCCGCTTGTAGGCGTGCAGCGATTGCTTTACGCATACCATTCATAGCTACGGTGGTGAATTTTGCTGACTCTGTTGGATGCGCGTACTCAGTATGTTGAGCTTGTACAGGGTTTTCACGTTGATATACAGCTTCAACATCTTCCTTACAGACTCGTCCACGTGAACCCGATGCACGACAATCATGCAAATTAATACCCCATTGTTTTGCCAAACGGCGAGCAACAGGTGTTGCTAGAACATCACTATCATCTGCTTTAGATTTTGCGGCTTTCGTGCTGGCTTGATGACGTACATCTGGCCAAGAACCACCAGCAGCTTGAACTGCGGCCTGAATATCTTGAACACTGATACGGCCTTCACGTCCAGAACCTGTAATCTGAGCCAAGTTTACATTATGCTTTTCAGCCAATTTCAAGGCATGTGGCGTTGCAAAAATATCATCGCTTTGTTGGTAGCCTTGTAACTCATCAGGAATAGAATATCCGCCCTGAGTCACCGCTTTTGATCCATTACCAACACTGTTCTGTTTAGGAGCAGCTTGTACTTTGGTTTCAACTTGAGCCACATCGACTTTTTCAGGAACCGCTGCTACCGCTTTATTTTCAGTTACAGCAGGTGTTCCACCTAAAGACTGTGCAAATGCTTCAACTTCTGCATCAGAAACTTGAGCGTCTGCACAGATTGCAATGATTCCACCTACGACCAGTGTGTCACCATCGTTAGCAATAATTTTTCGTAGCAGGCCATCAAAAGGTGCTTCCAATACATTGACGATTTTTGTGGTTTCAATTTCACAAATTTCCTGTCCTTTACTAAATTGGGTACCTTCCTGAATCAGCCATTGGGCAATCGTACCCTCTTCCATGGACAAACCCCATTTTGGGATTTCTAAAGTTTTAATTTCGCTCATCCTAAGCCTCCAACGTCTTGCGTACAGCCTGTTCGATGCGTTCTACACTAGGTAACCATTCTTTTTCTAGTACTGGTGAAAATGGTACGGGTGAGTGTGGTGGAGTGACTAACTCGATTGGTGCTTTAAGATAATGAAAGCCCTTCTGTGCAATGAGGGCAGCCACATCATGTCCGAAACCACAACGCGCTGCTGATTCATCCACAATAACTACGCGACCTGTTGAAGCCACTGACTCTAAAATGCCATCTTCGTCTAATGGAGAAATGGTTCGAGGGTCAACCACTTCAACCGAAATGCCTTCTTTTGCGAGCTTGTCAGCAACTTCATTGGCACGATGCACCATCAGGCTTAAGGCAATAATGGTGATATCAGTACCTTCACGTGTGTAATTTGCGACACCAAAAGGAATAGTGTAGGCCTCATCTGGTACTTCGCCCTTAATGTCGTACAATAACTTGTGTTCACAAAAGACTACTGGGTCATCATCTCGAATGGCTTGAATCAATAACCCTTTCACATCATAGGCGCTCGAAGGCACCACCACTTTTAAGCCAGGTACTGAGGCAAACACGTTATATGGCGACTGAGAATGCTGTGCTGCGGCAGAAAAACCTGCACCGATCATGCCTCGTACAACGAGTGGCGCTTTGGCTTTGCCGCCAAACATGTAGCGAAATTTAGCTGCTTGGTTATACAGCATGTCATAACACACGCCGTAAAAATCCATAAACATTAAATCTGCCACAGGTCTTAAACCCGTTGCAGCAGCACCTGCCGCCATACCAATAATCGCTGATTCTGTAATTGGAGTATCAATGACTCGTTCAGAACCAAATTCAGTCCATAAGCCTTTGGTTACACCAAGTACACCGCCAAAACCTTCCAGTTTATTGTCATCGGTATTTTTGCCACCATGCCCACCACGAACATCTTCACCGACCACAATGACACTTGGGTCTCGGTGCATTTCTAATTCAATTGCTTCTTTAATTGCGTTTCGATAACTTTTATTTGGCATTGTTCTACTATTCCTTTAGTAAGAGACGTAAACATCAGTAAGTAACTGAGAGGCTTCTGGGTACTTAGCTGCGCGTGCTTTTGCAACAGCATCGTCTACATTGGCTTTAGACTGAGCGTCAATCGCATCGAGCTTGGCTTCGTCAATTTTGTCTTTGACTTTTTCGCGGAATATTTTCAATGGATCCTTATGTTCTTTGACATAATCCAGTTCTTCTTTAGAACGGATAAGCCCTGGATCACCTTCAAAATGTCCATAAAATCGGTTGGTTACCGTTTCAATCACACTCGGACCTTCACCACGGCGGGCACGTTCAATAGCCTTTTGTGCAACTTCATACACAGCAAAAAAATCTGTTCCATCTACTTTTTCAGCGGGTAAGCCAAAACCTGCTGCTCGGCCTGCAATATCTTTACTGCCTACGGCATAATCATGTGCAGTACCTTCACCAAAACCGTTATTTTCAAAAACAAAAATGACAGGAAGCTTTAAAACAACAGCCATATTAATGGCTTCAAAAGTTAAGCCCTGATTTGAACCGCCATCACCGGTAAAAGATAGACCAATCCCACCATTTTTGAGTGTTTTAGCACTTAAAGCTGCCCCAATAGCCAAAGGTGGACCACCACCCACAATACCGTTTGCACCGAGCATGCCTTTATCTAAGTCCGCAATGTGCATTGAGCCACCTTTACCACGACACAAACCATCATCTTTGCCAAAAATTTCTAGCATCATGGCGTGAATGTCACAGCCCTTTGCAATACAATGTCCGTGACCACGATGTGTTGAGGTAATGAAGTCCTTATCTGTTAAATTTTCACAGATCCCTACGGCAACAGCTTCCTCACCGCTATAAAGATGGATGAAACCTGGGATATCACCTGTATTGTTTTCATCGTGAAGTCGATCCTCAAATTCACGAATGTCGCGCATTCTTTTGTATGCTGCTAGCAATTGCTCTTCCGTTAATTGCATATATTTATTCCTTATTAACTACGCTTAAAAGAAAATCCCAAATTGAATAACTGGATTTTTAAATCGTATATTTATATAAGAATATTTTTATTTAATTTCATATTAGACTAAAAAAATATAATGCATAAAAACATAAGATAAACATTAAAAACAGTGGTTTATAATATTAAAAAATTTGTAAATTTTTTAATATTATTCAGCTATATACAAAAACAAACCTTTAACCAACCTTTGTTTTATATGATAAGTTTTTTGCCCTGTTTTAATATTATTAACGCATTTAAATCAGCTTATTTAATATCAGGCTCAATATTAATTATTTTAAACGACGGAGTGTTTGAAATGGATTTAAATAACCCAGTATTAACTGGAAAGAAGCTACGTGGCGCTAAAAAAATGGCGCGTATTCCAATTAAAGTTGTTCCAACGGAAACGATACCGAAAAAGCCAGAATGGATCCGGACTAAAATTAGTCAACCTGAGGAAGTCCAAATCATTAAGGATTTATTAAGACAACAAAAACTACATACCGTTTGCGAAGAAGCGGCTTGTCCTAACTTGCCGCAATGTTTCGGTAGTGGAACAGCAACATTCATGATTATGGGTGATATCTGTACTCGACGCTGTCCATTCTGTGATGTCTCGCATGGCCGTCCTAATGCCTTAGATATCAACGAGCCACTGCATTTGGCTGAAACAGTGAAGAATCTAAACTTAAAGTATGTTGTGATTACTTCCGTTGACCGAGATGATTTAAAAGATGGCGGTGCACAGCATTTTGCAGATTGCATTCGAGAAATTCGTCAAACTAGTCCAGGCACTTTGATTGAAGTTTTGGTTCCTGATTTTCGTGGTCGCGCAGATATTGCACTTAAAATTTTGAGCAAAAATCCACCTGATGTCTTTAATCACAATATTGAAACCGTGCCACGCCTGTATAAAGCCATGCGACCAGGCGCTGACTATCAGCATTCATTGAATTTACTTAAGAAATTTAAACACTACTGCCCTGATATCCCAACGAAATGTGGTTTGATGGTGGGTTTAGGAGAGATTGAAGCTGAGGTTATTGCGTTATTAAATGATTTGAAAGATTATCAAATTGATTATGTCACAATCGGCCAATACCTACAGCCATCCAAATCACATGCGCCAATTCATCGTTTTGTTACATTGCAAGAGTTTAAACATTATCAAACTCATGGAGGGCACTTAGAGTTTAAGAATATTTGGAGTGCACCATTAGTGCGATCGAGTTATTTTGCTGACCGCCAGTATTATGGTGAGGCTGTACCTGTGCCCTACGTGCGTGAATGACATTTTCATGATTTAAAGGATCCTATTTATCAACATAATGGTTACTTTTATTAACACTTCAGATAAAAATAGTCATTTCCAGTCCATAACAACACTTTTAAAGTAGCTAAAAGGCTGGTAAAACCCAAAAAAGGTTATTTAACGAATCCAAGAAAAATGATTTGGTACACGTAAGAAAAGATTGAATGAGTATAGATCTGGAAATTGATTTCTGAAGTTTAAAGATATTACAGTCTAATCATAAAGGAATATGATATGAACCTGTTCAATACAGCACTAGCAAAAAAGCTGCAAACAACACATTTAATTAATCAGCATATTGTTCAGGCTGCACCCGTTTTGGCTTTGCCTCAAGAAGATCAGACTTCCCTATTCCGCCGCTCTATTCAGCATAATTATGCCGATTTATTAAGAATTGCTAATGATTCCGATATGGCAATTGGTCTTACAGATCACCATGGTACTCTGTTATGGACCTGGAGTAGTTCCGCGATGCTTTCTTCTGCTGAACAGGTACATTTTATTGAAGGTGGCCATTGGTCAACGCAGGCGGTTGGGACCAATGCGATTGGTATGACATTAAATAGTCAAACATCAAGTTGTGTATATTCTCATGAAAACCAAATGGACAGCGTTCGTGATTGGGTCTGTTATGCAGCACCTATCTGGGATCCGACTTCAGGTCAATTTCATGGCATTATCAATCTTTCCACAAAATATAAAAAACATACCCCTCTAGGCATTCTTGCTGTGGAACGCTGTGCAGACTTAATACAGCGAGCAATAAAATTTGAACAGAAAAATTTTTTATACATTAAAGCGCTAGGTTCGCCCTGGGTTCAATTTAATGGGCATACTTTGAACTTGACTCACCGTCAAATTGAAATACTTTGCATTTTAGCTTTGTATCCTTACGGCATTGGTTTAGAAGAGTTACACTATGCCCTTTATGGTGAGCGTAATGTCAGCCTAAAAACCTTAAAGGCTGAGCTTTCACAACTTCGTAGCCTATTACCTCATTCAATTGAGGCTCGCATTTATAGGCTTACCTGTGAAGTCCAATGTGATTTTTTACGTGCTGAACAATCATTAAATGCAAATCTTATTTCGAGTACATTCTCGCTATATAAAGGTAGCTTTTTATCTAAATCAGAAAGCCCTTTACTCAGTACTTGGAGACATTGTTTTGATGCCCGTTTAAGCCAGTTGATTTATCAAATAAAGGATACCGATCAATTATTACGGATTATTGGGCAAACACATGATCGTATTGATGCTGTACAGCGTTTATTAGAATTATTACCACAGGACAGCAACTACCGTAATTATTTTTCAAATCTGATTTAAATTTGATTTGTTACTTCAACTCTAAAGGGCTTTGTTGCATAAACCTAG
>NZ_DJBE01000037.1:0-9998 GCF_002429925.1 Acinetobacter sp. UBA5984 | reverse complement strand
TAATTATATGACTTTTCCAATATTTTCAGCCAAAAAAATTGCTTAAACATCAGACTGCATACTATTCACTCTATAGCGCTTCAGGCACAATAGCAGGATTGGATACAGAAATTTATTACAGGAGCCATGAATGACAGCCCAATCTGTAATTTTGCCATTACCTTCAGATCATGCTCGCTTTATTGTTTTACGCCTGAAAGATCTCAGTATTGAAGATTTTAAGGAACGATTAGAACAGCTCTTTACGACACGCGATCGCCTGATTACCCAACATCCGAATGCGCAAATTAAAGCGGCTGTCGCTTTTGGTCCTGAACTCTGGTCAAAACTGTATGAACAGGCACCTGCTGGTTTTAAACAATTAGAGCCAATTCAAGGTTCATTTAATATGCCTGTGGTTCCCGCTGATGTACTGATTCATATTGCCAGTGCGCGTGCCGATATCTGTTTCGCCTTGAGTCAGTCTTTCTTCGAAGGTATTCGCGATCAGGTTGAAGTATTAGATGAGCGTGTTTGCTTCCGTTACTTTGATGGCCGTGATATTACCGGTTTCATCGATGGGACTGAAAATCCACAATTTCCGGATGATCGTGCTGAAGTGGCTTTACTCGGTGAAGATGCTGGTATTTTCCAAGACGGTTCATTTATTTTTGCGCAGCGTTATGCGCATAACCTGGATAAATGGAAGAAACTCAAAGTCGATGCTCAAGAACAAGTCATGGGTCGTACCAAACTTGAATCGATTGAGCTCGAGGATGAGGTAAAACCTGCCAATGCGCATATCGCTCGTACTGTTGTTGAAGATGAGGAAGGCGAGGAAATGGAAATTCTACGTCACTCTCTGCCTTATGGAGATGGTCGTGGTGACCAAGGCCTATTCTTCATTGCTTATACCAAAGACCTGAAAATCATTGATGCCATGTTAGTGCGTATGTTTGGTACATCAGGCGATGGGATCCATGACCGCTTGCTACATTTCGTGACTCCAATGGATGGTGCGTATTACTTTGCACCAAGTGAGGAGTTGCTAGAAGAGGTTTTGGAAGGGTAAAATTTATAAGGTCGGTGATTGCTACATTCTCCATAATGTAGCAATCTAAAAAATTATTTTTTAAGAAAGTTTCTATAATTAATATTTTCACACCCTAGAGTAAATGTTAAGCACTTTAAATCTGAATCTAAAATCAATTTATAGTCATTAATTTTCCTGTTACTTTCCCTAATATTGGCATTAGACCTCTTGCGAAAGTANNACTAACGCAAGAGGTCTATTATATAAATATTTTTTCTCTTCTTTAATATAAGAAAAATTATCACCAGCCAATATACTCCCGTAATCACTTTCTAAATTAGCAGATGAAGAATTTACTACTGGAGCTTCAATAACTAAATTTGATAACTTATTATATATAAAAAAGTTAGATATAAATTTTTTATAAGGTCTTTTCACATAATCTAATTCACTAAATTCCCTTATCCGAAAGGCAACTATTTTTTTATCTTGATAAAGTATTTTTAAATCTACAGTTGATTTTAAAGGCACAGTACCTTGATATAAAATATAATTTTTTTGATTATTTAAAACTTCGACGCCATAACTCTTAAGAATGTAATCTCCACCAGAATATTTTTTGTTTTTACCCCCATAATCAACTAAACTTAATTTTAAATTTTTATTTAATTGAGAGAATCTACCAAATTGATCCAGAAATAAAACTGGCTCTTTAATTTGGGTAGCACTTTGCTGGTAATCATTCCAATCTATATTTTTTGCGTGACATGATAGTGAAAAGAAGCTACTGCTAATTATTACTATAGATTTAAGTATTTTCATATTTTAAGTGCCTAAATCAATTTGGTTATAAAAAAAGGAATAGGATCAAATCTTCCTTGCAAGCCTGTACCGAGCAATGCTGAACTTCTTGCCTCGAAATGCAAATGTCCCCCTTTCGATATAGTAGTCATTCCCTTCGCATTTCCAGTAGAACCTGTTTTACCTAAAATTGTCTTAGCATCAACAACATCTCCTTTTTCAACATCTATGGTAGATAGATGTGCATAAAAAAAATAAATTGATTGGCTGTTTGTAATATTTTTTGATGCATAAGTTTTTTGCTTTTCAGGCAAGTCATCAATGTTTACTTCTAATACTATAATTTTGCCATATGCCTTTCCACTATCTGTTGCAATAGCAATAACCCCACTACATACCGCAAAAATATTCGTACCGGAATCAGCAGCTAAATCTATACCTTGATGGTTTCTAGTACCTCCATTTCTAACTTTCCCAAAAGTAGCACTTTTTACATTAGCTAGACCGGCAACTCTTAACTGGTTTATTGCTAAAGGATCTACCCACATTCCGCTGCCTCCAACAATTTTATTTTCTTGTATTTCGGTACTTGGTGTTGGTGTTGGTGTTGGTGAAGAAGTTTGCCCCAATAAAATTTTAATTGTTTCATCTAAAGATAAATTTATTCCAGAAGTTTTAGATTTATCCAATACATAATCATAAATATTAATATGTGCATCGATGTATACTCTTAGCCATATTCCATAAGCAACTTTTGCATCGTTGTCATATCTTTTCAAATAATCTAAAGCATTTTGTTTACCCTTATTTCCAAATTGTGCAAGCAATAACATTTTTGCTCTTTCTGGGGAAAAACTATTGTTTATGAATGACCTCGCACCTCCAGCTCCTTCATGATGTAATAGATAAGCAAATTTAGCTATTGAGCTCGGCTCTGTTAATTTTTGATAAGGTAGTTTTGACCATTTAAAATTTATAATTGCATAAGCAGCTGCTGCATCAATCGAAAATTCAGAGTTGAATCTAAGATTTAAAAGTTGCTCCTCAGTAAGATATTTATTTTTTGAAGCATATTGCCCTATTAAAGATTCTTGGTTTTTACAAAGTTCAAGCCAAGTACCTTTAAGAAATTGTGTTAATCCTGCGGCATTTGTAGTGGTATTAAAACTTTTGGAATCCCATTCTCCATTACTTTTTTTTGCAGCTTCAGCATGAATTAAAGCTGCTAGACTATGTGGAGTAAATCCATGACGTTTCGAAGCGTCTATAACGAATTTTCTATATTTATTATTTACTGTATTGAGTATGAAGTTCTCTTCTGTAAATTGGCTTGCAATTATATGGGTACTATTACCTAAATCAGTTCTTTTTTGGCTATTTACTGGCTTAGGTAAAATTATAGATGGTTGACTAGTATCTATTTTTTCATTTACCCCTTTTTCAATAGGATCTGCTAAATTTTTTAAGGATTTTTTGATTTCCTCTATTGTCTGTTGAACTATACCCGATTGAGGATAGTGACTGCCGGAGACTTTCATTTGCCTTGAAGTCAGCCTTAAAACTTTTTTCCCTATTGGTAAAGTTTTATGATTAGCTATTAAATCAAAATTACTTTTTATATTTTTATAATAAACTTTTAAACCTTTTGAATGATCTAAGATTTCTATATCATTAATTACACCGTCTTTAAAATTTATTTCTTTTGATTTACCATCATATTCTAGTTTTACAATTCCTTTTGAAATAGGTTTAAAAGATAAATCTAATAATATAATTTTTAAAATCAATTCAGCTTCAATCTTATTGATCTCATCAATATATATTTTTTGACCTACTTGTATTTTATGAATAGAAGAACCATTCAATTTATTAATTTTAGCTAATTTTTGTACTGTAATATTAAATTTTTTCGAGATACCCCACAATGTATCTCCTTTTTTTACAATATAATAATTCACAGAGAACACCTTTATAATTATTGAATATCTTCAATTTGAATTCCATGTTCACCCACATCAAATTCCTCCTCTAAATCTTTATTATCTAAATCTTCAAAGATATTTGACCATTGCTTAAATCCTACCAATGCTTCATAAGCAACCCATTCTTGAGAAATAGATAATTGCGTTTTACCATTAGAATCAGTTTTACCTTCCCATAAAATTTCCTTATTTTCAGGTATAAACATAGTTACTTCAGCACCTTCAATTCCACTACCACCTAAACTATTAAATAAAAAATCTACAGCGTATGGTCCAGATTTAGGCAACTCAGGAATCTCATAAATAGTTTTGGCTCCTTCTTTAAATATATGCTGCCCCGCTTTACACTCAAACTTCCCACCTGTTACTCCAAATACACCTTGTCCATTAATCTTTAACTGAGATCCACCGGCAGTAAGCACAATTTCTTTAGGGCTTATAATTTCAATTCGATCTTCAGTTGAAATAATTTTTACTTTATGACGAGCAATTGTTTCTATTGCGTCATCTTGTGCCTGGAGTTCGACCTTTCCCTTTGCCGCAACGGCTTTTAATCCTTGTTGGGCTGCAAATAAACTGATCTTGTCCTGAGCGTGAGCAATCAAAGATTTCTGTGTGGAAAAATTAATATTATCCGCAGCACTGTGGTTAATCTGCTGATCAGCTGAAAGATACAGGTCTTCATTAGTTGAGAGTGCAATTGAATTCGGTGCGCACAGCAGCATTAAAGCTTGTTTAAAGGTTTCAGCCTTGCTTTGATCTTGCTGTTCAATCTGATCCAGAAATTTTTTTAGATGATCTAACCCTTCTAAGGGGTCTGTTTGCTGATTTTTGGCAATCTCACTTAAAGCCTTACTATGATTCAAATTTGATTCAAGCTGGCTTTTCGCAGGACTGGTATCTAAGTGATTAGCATTGGCATTTTCTTGTTTATAGGTAGAAAGAAGCAAGCCAGCTCCCGCTCTAAGTGCTCCCCATTGATCTGTTCTTAACTCAAAGCCCTCACCACGCCCGTCGCTAGCCTCATCTTCTTTTGGATGACTTAGATTTCCTAAATTTAGCTGACTGGCCCCATGACTACTTTGCAGCTGTGCACTAATCTGTCCAGTTGTATCATCGAAGCGAATCTGGTTAAAACCTTCGCCATCCACCTCTTGAGAACGGATACCACTTAGTTTTTTAGTGAATGGCAACTGCCCCTTCTTATCAAACATAGTTTGATAACGTTCAGCTTCATGAATACGTCCAACAATAAAGGGGCGATCAATATCCCCTTCGAAGAAATCAATCACTACGATTTCCCCGATACGTGGATGGAATCGGGCGCCATAACCTTCACCTGCCCATGGCGTTAGCACATCTACCCAGGCCGAATCAGTGTCATTATCATTGGCACCAGCACCACCATCATGCTGATGATCTTCACTACGGGTAAACAAAAAACGGACCTTCACACGTCCCCATTCATCGACATAAATAGTCTCACCTTCAGACCCTACTACTTTCGCCCGTTGTGGATAGGCCATAGGCCGATGTTGTAGTGGATGATATTTAGGTATTACAGGAATATCTCGACGAATTAAATACAGCTCATTACCTTGTCTCTCATCATCCAGAACTTTCCAGTGACTGGACTGCATGAGCTGATCCAGCTGTAGCAAAAGATCTTTCGGTAAATTATTTTGGTTATAGAAGTGTTTGCCCAAAATTAAAAATTCACGCTCATTGTGCGGATGTTGATCAATTTCGGGATGGTCATGCAGTTCAAACCAGTAACCGACTTGGGCATCACGAACACTACTGCTGGCCTTAAAATATTTGGACTGCATAGCATGATAGTGACTAAGTTGCTGACTGAGTTGATCCAGTTGAGCTGGACTGGATGATGTAGCCTGATCTTCTCTCTTTAGGTCACTGGTCCAAGCTGGACTGATGTTCCAGACATCTTCCAGACTTAAACTGGTATGATCCTGAACACTACTTTGCTGAATATTCACTAACTGCTGGTTTTGCTCCTGCTCCAGATCTATAGCTTGCCAGCGTTGCAATGCAACACTATTTGGTACAAGTTGTCGCTCAGCAATTAGGCTGGTGATAGTATCGAATTGCTCAGTTGCATGACTGCGATGGAAGCGGATGGAACGGCGTTTTAAGGCTTGAAAATATTGCTGCTCATCAACAAGACGCAGGACTTGTGGCTGAATGGTTTGAGCTGAGATTGGAATAATTAATTCCTTTTCATCAATCAGCCAGTTAATACCCTCACTACGCCATAAGCGGGTCAGAAAATCATAATCACTTTCATTGGACTGTATGACCAATGGCCGTACATCATATTCACGATTTAGTCCGGAAAGATCCAAACTTAAACTTTTCGCAAATAAGCCACTTCGCTTTTGCCATTCAGTAAACAGAATCTCACTAATCGCTTTGATACTTTTATTCAAAAACACACGGCTATTACGGCGTTTATGCCAAAGTGAAGTCGCATCTTCGAGAGTCAGCTGATAGACACTTAAAGCACCATCGCTATGCCCCTGTTTAGCTGCGGTAATAATACCTGTAGTCCGGAAAAGCTTACCTTGATCAGTGACCTGATCAACAGCAACCTGACAGCCAATAAACTGCTTTAAGGCAATATAGGGATGGGTGGATAGACAAAGTAATTCAGCATGTAGTCCCTCATTGATCCAGTGCCTGCCTTCAATACGCTGAATCAGGACCTGAGAATTTAAAATTTCATTGGAAAATCGGAGATGAAGTGCACGCTTCTGTGAGCTTAGACCCAAGCCTTCAAGCACCGTATAAATACTCTGTAGCATTTTATAATTATTATTTGAGGTTATTTTTATCGCACTGATTTTAGGGAATAAGCTTAGAACAATCCATCTTGGTATTTATTTCACATGAATTAACCACAAATAACCTTACCCTGACCTAATATTCTCTATGCTTATGAAATAGAAGATGTATTCTGTTTCAACCTTTTCGATTTTTCTGATTATTTGCTGATTCACTTACTGCTACACTGAAAGCCGAATACTTTATATCTCCTACATCATCCTCGATTACAGGATAAGCCAGAGGCCAAGGACATGCTTGAGTTACATTCTAAACTTCCCAATCTGGGCGTTACTATTTTTAGTACCATGTCAGCCTTGGCACAAAAACTCGGAGCAATTAACCTGTCACAAGGTTTTCCGGATTTTCCTGCTCCACCGCAATTGATTGAAGCCCTCAGTCGGGCAGCTGAAAATGGTTTTAACCAATATGCACCGGGTGATGGCTTGCCAGTATTACGTGGTCTGGTCGCTGATCTTTATCAGCATCGTGACCAGCTTACTTTAGATCCGGTAGATGAAATCACCATTACTCCTGGCGCAACGATTGCAATCTTCTGTGCAATTCAGGCAACGGTACGAGCAGGTGAAGAAGTCATTATTTTTGATCCCAGTTATGACAGCTATGCGCCAAGCGTGAAGCTGGTCGGTGCCAAACCGGTACATATCGCTCTAGAATATCCTGGTTTTTCTGTGGACTGGAATAAGGTCAAAGATGCAATCAATGACCGTACCCGCATGATTGTAGTGAATACACCGCATAATCCCACCGGAACGGTATGGACAGAGCAAGACTGGCAGCAGCTGATTGAACTGATTCGTGATCGCAATATTGTAGTTCTGTCTGATGAAGTTTATGAACATCTGGTATTTGATGAAGTTCGTCATCATTCTGCAGCATCATTTCCGGAACTCCGTGAACGCAGTTTTGTGATTGGTTCTTTTGGTAAAACCTTTCATGTGACCGGCTGGAAAACCGGTTTCTGTGTTGCACCACCAGCCTTAATGCAGATGTTCAGACAGATTTACCAGTTTGTCAGCTTCTGTGGCGTGACCCCAATTCAGGTGGCTCTGACCGAATATATGCAACTACATTCTGAACATATCCATGAGCTGTCCTGTTTTTATCAGGCCAAACGGGATCTGTTTAATCATGCACTGACAGATTCCCGTTTTCACTGGACGCCGTCTCAAGGCACCTATTTCCAGAATCTGGATTACAGTGAAATTCGTCCTGATCTGGATGCACTGTCGATGTGTCACTATCTGGCGGAACAACACGGTGTTGTGGCGATTCCGGTATCAGCGTTTTATCAGGAGCCGCCTAAAGATTTACACTTATTGCGCTTCTGCTTTGCCAAAAAAGATGAAACCTTGATAGAAGCAGCACATATTCTTTCCAAAGTTTAAAAAAATAGACTTATTGGTTACTGAAAAGCTAAAGCGTTCTTGATGCTGATCAAGGATAATTTAGTCCTGATAAATATATGAAAAATCAAGAACAGGATGTCATATGGCACAGCAAGCATTGGTTCACCAGCAGAATTTATGGAAAACATTTTTTATTTTCCTGTTACCGCTGGTGGTTACCAACATCCTGCAAAGCCTGTCCGGTACGATTAATACTGTTTTTGTCGGGCAAATGTTGGGCGTGCAAGCGATTGCTGCAGTTGCAGTATTTTTCCCGATTCTGTTCTGTCTGATGGCCTTTGTGATTGGTCTCTCTGCAGGTTCTACGGTTCTGGTAGGACAAGCTTGGGGTGCCAGAAATCTTGAAAAAGTGCGCTGTGTAGTTGGCTCTACCCTGTTTATGACGCTGATTGGTGGCAGCCTGATTGCCCTATTGGGAGTATTTTTTGCTGAAAATATCTTGCAATTACTGGGCACAGATCCGGATGTGATGCACCTGTCTTTACCTTATGTGCAATGGATGCTGGCTGGTAGTCCTCTGATTTTTATTTATATTATTTATACTTCAATTTTACGCGGGGTTGGAGACAGTACTACGCCACTGTTTGCCTCTGCCCTAACGATTGGTGTGGGCTTGGTAGTGACACCGGTCCTGATCGCGGGTTATTTTGGTTTTCCTAAGATGGGGATCATCTCTCCCGCAATTGCAACCATTCTGGGTAACTTGGCTGTACTGTTATTTCTTATTCTCTATTTAAATTATAAACGTCACCCTCTAAGACCAGACTGGGCATTGATCAAAGATATTCGTCATCAGCCCCAGCTCAGCAAGATTATCCTGCGCTTAGGTATTCCAACCGGGGTTCAAATGGTCACAACTTCAGTCGCTGGTCTGGTCATTGTGGGTCTGGTCAACCGTTATGGTGCAGAAGCGACGGCGGCCTATGGTGCCGTGAATCAGGTACTGAATTATATTCAGTTCCCTGCTCTTTCTATTGCCATTGCAGCTTCAGTCTTTGGGGCACAGGCCATTGGTGCTGGTAAAAATGATTTGCTCAATAAAGTGACTCGAACTGCCTTAAGTATGAATATCTTGTTCACAGGTAGTCTGGTAATTCTAGCTTATCTGTTTTCTAAATATCTCATGGCTTTGTTTATCACTGACCCGCAGGTCGTGGTCCTAGGTCAGCAACTTCTCTTCATTGTCCTATGGTCGATTCTGTTCTTTGGTGCTAGCGCAATTTTTGCTTCGATCATGCGGGCCAGTGGCACAGTGACAGTCCCGATGTTGATCAATATTATTGCCATTATTGGCATTGAAGTACCAGCTGCCTATATGTTCAGCCGCTGGTGGGGTTTACAAGGGATTTGGTATGGTTATGCCTTGGCCTTTGTCTGTCTTTGTATCATGCAAGGCCTGTATTACCAGTTTATCTGGAAGAAAAAAACCATCGAGGCACTGGTTTAATCTTCCAGCTTGGACTACTGGATAAACCTTAGCAAAGCACCTCTAAATAGCGTATTTCCTGCTTAATCCATATTTTTTATATGGATTCATTTTTATTATATTTTTTCAGCCATGAAGATCCTTGTTATAAGCTGTGTATTGTATAAAAACACAAGGTCTTCTCATGGCTAAACGACAAATTAAACTGAGTGCTTTTATTCCAACGACTTCGCAACATGCGGCAGGTTGGCGCCATCCTCAGTCTCGTCCTAAGGATCATTTAAGTATTGATTATGCGATTGAATTGGCGAAAACTGCTGAACGCGGCCTGTTTGATGCCTATTTCCTTGCAGATGGTCTGGCAGTCAACTGGAGTCATGGTGCTTCCAAACATAATAAGAATGTGGCTTTGTTGCACAAATATTTAAAAGACAGCACCTGCTTATCTGAACAGAACTCAAGTGACAACTTGGGTATGAGGACAACCTAATTCTGTAAATCTGTTT
>NZ_DJBE01000076.1:0-4904 GCF_002429925.1 Acinetobacter sp. UBA5984 | reverse complement strand
TCAAATGAGGACACGCCCTAGTGATAAATATTTATTTATCTGACTTTTATAAGGCGGAATTTTCTAGCTTGTTTTTCTTTTTTAGACGTATCCAGCGAATTGCCATGATGGCTAGCATTACAACCAGCAAGGCAGCTAGCACTGGCAAAAGCAATGACAGAATGGATAACAGAATAGCCCCGATCCACTCTCCGGTTGAGAGTACCGGATTCGCAACACCGCCCGTGGTGGCAGTTGATAATCCGCGTGCTGCAACACTGCTCAGTTGCACGGCCCCTGCTGTTCCGCCACCGACAATAATCGCTGCGGCCCAAGCTACAAACTGGGACATTTCTCCACTGCTAGCAGCCATCGTGGTCAGAGTTCCGGCGAGCATGGCTGCAGGCGTTGCAATCGTATCGATGGCATTGTCCACCCAGGGAATATAATACGCAGCAATTTCACAGATAGTCGCGATGGCTAAAGCCAGACAGACTGCCGGCATGGCCAGCCATTCAAAACCGGTCATCGGTTCAAACCAGCCCATCAATGCGGCAATACTCATTACCAGCAAAGGCACAAAAACACGGAAACCGCAGGCTGCACTTAAGCCGATACCGATACATAAACCGAGGATTGTTTCCATGCTGTTTGCCCTTGAGATTTAAGCCATTTTTATGATGTAAATTATACGCTAACAAAAAAGCCCTATCGGGTGATAGGGCATTTATTTAAAACAGGATCTTCTGTTTTGAATATCGTGTGCTTAGGCAACCTTATCGTTATATTGGGTGCCGAGGCATTTGGTACACGGTGGTAGTCGGTCTGTACCAATTTCTAAGAAGACGCGATGTCCGCATTGAACACAAAAATAGAAACCTGTTCCCGGTTTTGAGCCAGCTTTAACCATCTTTGTTCTCCGTTGTTTTAGAAAATGGTCTAAGCAGTATAACTCTGTTGTGATGAATGTCTATTGTCCATTTTTGTAAATGATGATGGCATTTGGGCGAACCTTTATATCAAATAAAAAATATATCGATAAGTGTTTATAAAATAAAGTTATTATGTATAATACATCGCCCTTTGGGAAGATTTTTAGATTGCGTATCGCAGTCTGTTTTGAAAATGTGAGAGGCGTATTGTCCAATGCTTGCCGATACTATACTTTGTGCTGAACAGTTGGCTCTGCTGTACTGTGACCATATGAGTTCCCAAGGGGCATCCATTGGATAATTTGTTTTTATTGAAAACATGTCAAACACAAAAAGATTTTGCTAGCTTACTAGGTTATTCTGAAAAAGAATTTACTCGTATATTGTTTAGCCAACCAATTCAAAATAAATATAAAAGTTTTGAAATACCTAAAAAAAATGGAAATAAGCGTAATATTTTAGCTCCAGTTCCTGACCTTAAAATCTTACAGACTCGCTTGTCTATACTTTTAACTCACTGTTATGATGAACTAGAACACAAAAGATTATCTAAGTCTTCGTACGTACAATGTATTAGTTCACATGGTTTTAGAAAAAAAATATTAGTTGAGATACCTATCTCAAAAAAATCTCGCACATCTTTTGAATCAAAAGTTATAAATTTCGGTATATATAGCAACGCTAAAAAGCATGTTGGAAAAAATCTTGTTTTAAATATAGATTTAAAAGACTTTTTTCAAAGTATTACTTTTTCTAGGATTATCGGCTTTTTTACAAAAAACAAGCATTTTCAATTGAATTTTGATATTGCTCTATTAATTGCACAAATTGCTACTTACCGTCCAAATCAGGTAAAAGAAGGCTTCTTACCACAAGGTAGTCCTTGCTCGCCAATTATCAGCAATTTAATTGGCAATATTCTCGATATTAAAATGGTTAAACTAGCAAGAAAGTATAAATTCACATATACCAGATATGTTGATGATTTAACCCTTTCAACCAATTTACCTCAATTTTCTGAGGAAATAATTAAATTAGATGGTAAAGGTTGGGTAATCGGTTCTACTTTAAAACATGCAATTAATAGTAGTAAATTTGAAGTTAACCCTCAAAAGACAAGATTAACTAATAAATATAATAGGCAAGAAGTTACAGGTTTAACAGTTAATAGAAAAGTTAATATCAGCAAAGAATATTATCGCTATACAAGGTCTATGGTTCAAAATTTTTGTGCTGAAGGTCGTTTCTTCAAATCAAAAGTTCATATGGATGAAGATAAAACCACTAGAGAAGCTTTAAATGGAATTTTAAGTCATATTTTTCAAATAAAAAATAAACAACAAGTTGATTTTAATAATCAAACTAGAAACTTTCATGAATTGAATAGTATTGAAAAGCTCTATACTAAATTTCTCTTTCATCATTATTTTGTCCACCCACAAAGAATGATTATAATTGGTGAGGGTTATACCGATCCTCTACATTTCAAATTAGCCTGTCACAGGCTATATAACAATTCATTAAAATTTATTAAATTTTCTTCGCTTGAAGGAACTAAGCTTTTTTCAAAGATAACTGGATATGGAGGTGGTACTGGATTACTAAAAATATTTCTTCAAAATTATAAGCAGTTTTACAAAGCTAAAAATATTTGTTTGAAACCATGCTTAATTATAGTTGACGGTGATTCTGATGGGGAAGCCGTTATTTCAAAAGCTAGGGCTGAATTTAAAGGTACTTTCAAGAAAATAAGTCATTCTTCTATGACTATAGCTGGATTATTAGATTACTATCACGTATTTAATAATTTATATATTCTTCAATTGCCTAAAAATCAAGTTATTGAAGACTTTTATGATCCTTCTATTTTAACAAATCCTATAGGGTCTAAAACTTTTCATTCAGACGACAAGAAAAGGAAAGATAAATTTAATAATGATTTACATTATGGGAAAAAAGCTCTTTTTGATAAAATAATCGTTCCAAATCAAAATACCATTGATTTTTCAAAATTTGATTTAATATTTAACACTATTTTTCATATACAACTTTACCATTATTTATTTAGCAATATGAATAAATAAAAAACCCCACCAAAAGATAGGGTTTTTTTTAAACAATATTAATAACTTTTAACTTAATTCATCAAGCCACATTCCCTTCCAAGAAGTCCTGTGCAAAGCGCTGCAATACCCCACCTGCTTCATACACATGCACTTCTTCTTCAGTATCCAGACGACAGGTCACAGGAACCTCAAGCACCTGATTCTTCCCCTCTTCAGTCGCGCGCTCAATCACAAGCGTCAACGTCGAACGTGGCGCAATATTACCAATCACACTATACAGCTCAGTACCATCCAGCTTTAAAGTCTTGCGGTCTGTACCCGGCTTAAACTCAAGTGGAAGTACACCCATACCGACCAGATTGGTACGGTGAATACGCTCAAAACCTTCAGCCACAATGGCTTCTACACCAGCCAGACGCACACCTTTGGCTGCCCAATCACGGCTTGAACCCTGACCATAATCTTTACCTGCAACAATGATGAGCGGTTGCTTACGGTTCATGTAGGTTTCAATCGCTTCCCACATACGCATCACTTCACCTTCCGGCTCTACACGCGCTTTAGAACCTTGCTTAATGGTGCCGTCAGAACGTACCACCATCTCGTTATACAGCTTCGGATTTGCCAAAGTTGCACGCTGTGCAGTCAGGTGATCGCCACGGTGCGTGGCATAAGAGTTGAAATCTTCTTCAGGTAAGCCCATTTTCGCCAGATATTGACCCGCTGCTGAATCCAACACAATCGCGTTTGATGGAGATAAATGATCGGTAGTGATGTTATCGCCAAGGATTGCTAAAGGACGCATATTCGCAAGGGTACGTGGTGCAGCCAAAGCTCCTTCCCAATATGGCGGACGGCGGATATAGGTACTTTGCGGACGCCAGTCATACAGCGGACTTGCAGCTTTCTCACGCTCACCCAGATCAAACATCGGAATATAAACTTTCTTGAACTGTTCTGGCTTCACTGATTCTTTCACCAAAGCATCAATTTCTTCATCCGATGGCCAGATGTCTTTCAGGTAAATCGGATTGCCATCCTTGTCTGTGCCTAGTGCATCTTTCTCAATATCAAAACGGATCGTACCGGCAATCGCATACGCGACCACTAAGGGTGGAGATGCCAAGAAGGCTTGCTTCGCATAAGGATGGATACGGCCATCGAAATTACGGTTACCCGACAAGACTGCTGTCGCATACAAGTCACGGTCAATAATTTCCTGCTGAATTTTCGGATCAAGCGCACCCGACATGCCGTTACAGGTGGTACATGCATATGCCACGATACCAAAGCCTAGTTTTTCCAGATCCTTCAGTACACCTGCCTCTTCCAAGTACAATGCAGCCGCTTTAGAACCCGGAGCAAAAGAAGATTTCACCCAAGGTTTACGCACCAGGCCAAGCTTATTGGCCTTACGTGCCAACAAACCTGCTGCCACGGTATTACGCGGGTTAGACGTATTGGTACATGAGGTAATGGCTGCGATAATGATTGCACCATCTGGCATCAAGCCATCAGTGCGGTTCTCTACCACACCTGCAATACCTTTTTCTTTCAGATCAGAGGTTGATACACGTGCATGCGGATTCGATGGGCCCGCGATATTACGAGTTACGGTAGACAAGTCAAAACGCAATACACGCGGATATTCTGCCTGCGTCATTTCTGATGACCACAGACCAATCTCTTTCGCATAGGTTTCAACCAGTTTGACCTGTTCAGATTCACGACCAGTCAGAGTCAAATAATCAATGGTGTTTTGATCGATATAGAACATGGCCGCAGTTGCGCCATATTCCGGTGTCATATTGGAAATCGTGGCACGGTCACCGACTGACATGCTGTCCGCGCCTTCACCGAAGAATTCCAGATAAGCACCAACCACACGTTCCTTACGCAGGAATTCAGTTAAAGCCAGTACGATATC
>NZ_DJBE01000053.1:136055-164771 GCF_002429925.1 Acinetobacter sp. UBA5984 | reverse complement strand
TTTTTTTCTTGATCTGTTCTTAGATACAGAGTTTTAAAAAATATCTGCTTACGCATTCATGATTTCTTCCAGAAATCCATAAGCACATAATGAACTTTAACGAAGAACTGTGCTTCAAAAATTTTAGGAGAACGTAATGAAAAGATTGTTCTCGACTGCATTACTTATTTTCTCTCCCTGGCTGTGTTCACTACTTTATGCCCACTCAATTCCCATGTGCCCAAAAATCAAATTTCAACAGAACCAAAGCTTATGGGCAGGCCATTATTATTTAAACGGAGTTATGGAATTAGGTTCGGAGTTGCTTCTGCAAGCAGATGGTACCTTTAAATGGTATCTGGCCTATGGTGCTCTGGATCAATTTGCCGAAGGAACATGGTGGCAAAATAAAGAGTGTATTGGCTTAAAAGCAGATCCAAAGTACCAGGACTTAATGATATTTCCCAAATATCTAGCCATAGATGAAAACCATTTAAATGTGGTTTGGGATGATGGAACTCAGCAAGGTAGTTATATACAGGCGAAGCGCCTGGATTAACGCACCTCAAATTCTGCTTCAGCCGGATCAAAGCGCCAGGTTCGAATGATTCGTAACTCGGAAATATCCGACATCTTGGCATCAAATGCTCCGAACGGTGCTGCCTTGCGTACTGAAGATTTTGCAGCTTCATTTAGCAAGCTATGTCCTGAACTGTCAATTAAGCGAATTGCACGGATTCCGCCGTTCTGGTTTAAGATCACCATCAAACGCACCTCTCCTGCCAGATTCTGCTGTTTGGCCGCGTCTGGATAATAGCGGTTACCATAGAACTCTACTTTTTGACGGAATTTTTCCAGATAAGCCGCAGAGACATCCTGTTTGGACTGGATGCCATCTACGGTTTTAATTTTTTGCTGACGACTGAAGTTTTGTTGTCGTTGCAGATATTGGGCTTCAAGACTGGCTACCATAGTGGCTTTGGCCTGAAACTGACTTTGTAAATGTTCCTGCATTTTTTTGCGCTGATTTTCTTCTGCCTGTTTTTGCCAGCTTAAAGTCGTCATCAGTACTTTTTCTTCAAAGCTTAATTCGCGCTGCTGTTGCAACATGTCCGGACTTTCTTGCTGCTCTTCTCCGGTCTTTTGCTCCATCAACGGTGCAGGCATATCGCTCGACATACGATGTGCTTCACGAAATTTACCTGAACCTTGCTGGTCAGTTTGAGCCAGAAAATCTGCATGCTCAATTTTTTCATCAGTTTGACGAATACTGACTGCAATTTCTTTAGTCATGCTCTCCTGATCTTGTGGCATACCAAATTCCAGCGTGAGAAAAATCACATGCAAAATAACAGCTGCAAATACAGCGCTATTAAAAATTGGATCTTTCCACCAGGCTTTGACCAGAGGCATTAATATCATGGTTGATCTCATCGCTACGAACCCAGACTTGAGTTCATCCCTCAAACAGCATTTTTAAAAATTAAAAAATAAACAGCTTTGCATTTTTCTTTTAAAAATGCCAAACCTATCAAATCTTCAACGTTACATAACTAAAACCCTAAAAATGGTGCTATTTATTTTGCTAAACTGCAAGCTGAAACTCTTGTATTTTTTATACAATTCGACAAGATACACTTCGAATTAAAACATATAGTTGCCAGGATGCTTAAAGATGCAAACGCTAATTTCCAATATTTCTAATAAACTTCGCCAGGCGTATCAAAAGGCGGAAGGATTTATTGAGGATGAACGCGAATTCCCTTTGTCTCAAGTTTTCCTGAATGCGACATTTCAACGTTTTGTCACTGACAATGTTTCCATGCTGAAAGATCTGCATGCCGATCTGCATGATGACTGGTTACGACTCTATGCTACGCTGGACTATAAAGGTCTGAACGTGACCTTATCGGTTGATTTGAAACTGGTGCAAATGGAGCTGAATAAGAATACGCAGCTCATCGTATTTGAACAGATCAGTGATACCCAGTTGATTGAAGCCAAATACCCAAATGTCTTTTATAAACTGGGTGTGCGCTTTGCCCTATTTTTCTATCAGCGCGTGCTGAACAAGGATCCTCTGGGCATGATTCTGGAAAAACTCGGCGTCATTAAAGTAAAAGATGATTTATTGCATCTAGATCTGAATCGCTGGTTAGGTAAAAACCGCTCGGTGATTGAGACACTTGGTAAGGTTCATGTGAACCATGCAGTACTTCGTGAAGCTGAACTGGTCGTGATCGGTAATGTGAATCTTGCAGCCCTGTTCAGAAAGCTTTCTCAGGAAAAAGAAGAGAAATGGGACGAAGACGACATGGATGACAATAAAGTCACACCGATCAAACAGAAAGAACCGACTTAAACTGTGTGTAATTCAACACCTAAACAAACACACCAGTAAATACATGAAATATACATTTTTATTGAAAATCTCCCTTCATTTTCCATATTTTGACCAAATAATAAAAAGTGGAAAGTGATCAATTTTATCTGAAATTACACAGGACAATTTTTTATGGCGAAAACTGTATTCAAAACTTTAGGTGTGACTGCAGGCTTGACTACCGCAATGGTACTTACTGGTTTATCCACCCAGACCTTCGCCATGGCGCCTTTCCAAGCCAATTACCAGTTTAGCTACAATGGAAAAAATATGGGTTCTGCTACCCGTACCTTGAGCAAATCTGGTAATAACTGGACCTATGTTTTTGCAGCCAAAGCAGGTGGTGTTGCTTCGGCGACTGAAACTAGCCGTTTCACTTTTAATAATGGCAAGATTGGTTCAAGCAGTTTCAGCCGTACCAGTAAGATTCTGGTGCATAGCAATACCATGAGTATTAACTTTAATCCTTCTAGCAAAACAATCAGTACCAAGAAGGATGATGAAAAACGTTCTTTTGCCTGGAGAGCAGATGTACTGGATGAGCTAAATGCTGAATTGCAGATTCGTGAAGACCTGAAAAATGGTGGTTTAAAATCGAATTACTATATTGCTGATGCCAAAGAAGTGGAAGGCCGTAAATTCGTCAAACAAGGTACAGAAACGGTGAGCACCAAATATGGTTCATTTAGTACCATTAAAGTAGTGATTAAACACAACAAACCAGGCCGTGAAACTACTTTCTGGTTAGCACCGAAACTGGACTACTTACCAGTCAAAGTATCGCATGTCGACAAGAAAACCTCTTACGGTTTACTGCTGACCGGCTATAACGGTAAAACGAACTAAGGTTTTTTTGGTGAATTTCGCTTGATTTTTTTTGGGTGCTTTTTACAATACGCTTTTGCTTTAAAAAGCACCTGCTCTTGAGGATTCTCCCGTGCACGCACTAGAACAGAAAATCTTAGCCGAAGGTATCGTTCTATCTGAAGAAGTTTTGAAAGTTGACTCTTTCTTAAATCACCAAATTGATCCAATCATGATGCAGCAAATTGGTCAGGAATTTGCGCGTCTGTTTAAAGATGCTGGTATTACCAAAATTATTACCATTGAAGCATCGGGTATTGCACCTGCAGTCATGGCAGGCTTAGAGCTTGGTGTTCCAGTGATTTTTGCACGTAAATACCAGTCTCTCACTTTAAAAGATGATTTATACCGTTCTAAAGTATTTTCATTTACCAAACAGACTGAAAGCACGATTGCCATTTCAAACAAACACATCAGCTCAACTGATAAAGTTTTAGTAATCGATGACTTCCTGGCAAATGGTCAGGCAGCACTTGGTCTTGCTGACTTGATTCATCAGGCGAATGCTGAAGTGGTAGGGATCGGAATTGTGATTGAAAAATCATTCCAGCCAGGCCGTGACCTGTTACTTGAAAAAGGTTACCGCGTTGAATCATTAGCGCGTGTGAAATCTTTGGCAAATGGTACTGTCGAATTTGTTCGCGATTAAGTTT
Organism: Acinetobacter sp. UBA5984; assembly: GCF_002429925.1. Lineage (NCBI taxonomy): Bacteria > Pseudomonadati > Pseudomonadota > Gammaproteobacteria > Moraxellales > Moraxellaceae > Acinetobacter > Acinetobacter sp. UBA5984. The sequence goes on along the minus strand of NZ_DJBE01000053.1, from coordinate 160,892 downwards.
ACAAATGAATATTTTAAAGGGTGCTTCGGCACTCTTTTTTATTGGATTTTTTTAATTTCGGTTAGCTAAGAACAAATATAATCTACCTTAGATTCATCACCCTTTAGACAAAAAATGCCCGCCTAAACCCATAAAAAAGTGCATTGATACCTTAACCCTACATATTAATCGTCTTATCCAGCAAAAAATTATAAAAGTGGAAAATGCATGTATTTACAACTCAGCTAAACTTCTCTGAATAAAATTCCACTAGAATCAAATTGGTATGGAATGTTCCTGACTTCAATATTCAGAACCGACATACTGTTAAGCCGGATGTGTTGGATAGCTACTGGTCTAAGTAAGATCCCATGTCACACATTTGCTTAAAATGAATAAATACTAATCGCTGATGGAAAATCCTATGCAATGTCCTAAATGTGGTTCAACGGAAATTGAGCTACGTGATCACGAAAAGAATTTGAAAAAAATTGGTGGTATTTTAATGACCTCAGCCGGTGCCACGGCCGGTACAGTGGGTGGCGCAGCCTCTGGCGCTTCAATTGGCGCTGCCATTGGTACAGTCGCAGGTCCTTTAGGGGTAATTGTAGGCGGCACGGTGGGAACCTTCGTAGGCGCAATCAGCGTAGGCATTACTGGGGGCGTGGTCGGAAACTTCTTAGGTAAAAAAGCAGGCGTTTCAGTAGATCGTAATCTGTTTCTGGATTATCAGTGTCTGAATTGCAAACACAGATTCAGTCAAAAAGATCAAAAAGAAGATTAATAAAATCAAGGAAATGAAGCTAATTCTTCATTTCCTTTTTTAATTAATTTCTTAAGCCTGATAGAGTTTTAAAGCAACTTCGGCTAGACGTTTACCCTGTACTTCACACAAAATTTTCTCATCCTGGCTTAAACCTTGGTCATGTCGTGGGCCACTAACATGACTTGCGCCATAAGGCGTGCCACCACTTTTAGTATTAGACAAAGCTGGTGTCGCATTGCTTAATCCCATGATCATCATGCCATGATGAAACAATGGCGGTAGCATCGTCAGTAAAGTACTTTCCTGTCCGCCATGCATTGAGCCTGACGCGGTAAAAACACAGGCTGGCTTACCATGCAAAGCACCATTCAGCCATAAACTGGTGGTCTGATCCCAGAAGTATTTCATTTCTGAAGCCATATTCCCAAAGCGGGTAGGTGAACCTAATGCCAAAGCAGCACACTGGGCAAGATCATCTAAAGTACAGTAGATATCACCTTCTGCCGGAATGCTTGGTTCTGCTTCTTTCACCACCGTCGCAATATTCGGAACAGTACGAATTTTTACAGCCATCCCTGCTGCTTCAACACCATTCGCAATCAGATGCGCCATTTCTTTGGTTGAGCCATATTTGCTGTAATATAAAACAAGGACATAAGGTTGCATAAAGTTCTTATTCATTACTTAAAAAAATAAAACTATACGGTATTTCGCAACTTTTTTGGGTAAGCTGAAGAATGAAAATTCATGATGAATAAAAAAATTGAGATTTAAAGCGCATGATCGTTGAATATTTAAAGAAGTTACCTTTTTATGAAAAACACTGGTTTCAATTTATTTTATTTGTACTACGGCGTTTTGAGACTGACCGTTGTCGTGAGCAGGCAGGTTCCCTGACCTATACCACCCTGTTTGCTGTAGTTCCGATGCTGACCGTTTTTTTGGTCATTATCTCTTCAATCAAAGCATTGGAACCCGCAAGACAACAGCTCCAACAACTGATCTATAGTAACTTTCTACCTAAAACGACCATCGCCTTCGATAAAGCGCTCAATGCCTTCACGGAGAAGTCCAGCAATTTAACTATTATCGGTATTCTTTTCTTATTCATTACCACAGTACTGATGCTCAGTAGCATCGAAACGGTCTTTAATCGGATCTGGCGTGTGACTGAAACCCGCGGTGGCATTATCGGTTTTATGCGTTACTGGACCATAATTTCACTTGGTCCAATTTTGCTGGGCAGCGCCTTTGTGATTTCTTCTACTTTGGCCTCCATGAATATTCTCAGTAATAACTTTGCCGGTTATGAACTGGATGGCGCCTTTATTCTCTCGGTAATTTCCTTTTCTCTGACCGTGCTTGGCTTTTTTATTCTGAACTGGACTATTCCTAATCGAAGTGTACCGCTCAAGTCTGCTTTAATTGCCGGCCTGTTTAGTGCCATCGTATTTGAGCTATTAAAAAACCTGTTTGGCTTTTTGATGTCAAACTTTACCAGTTATGAAATTGTTTACGGCGCTTTCGCAGCAGTTCCTATTTTCCTGCTCTGGATTTACCTGTCCTGGATTATTGTATTGTTGGGCGTGGAAATCAGTTATGCCCTGACTGCATTCGAATCTGGACAGGACAATAAGCGTCATCCTATTGTCATGTTGCTGGATCTATTAGAACTATTTTATAAAAAGCAGAAAACTGGTGAAAGTGTCAGCGAAGCCCAGGCACTAGAAGTTTTAGGACGGGATGAAATTGGACGCTGGCCAAGCTATGTCAGCATGTTTGAAAAACAGAATCTGATTAAACGCACGGATGATAATGAATATGTGCTGGTACGCGATCTAGATCAGGTCAGCTTCTGGAATTTTTATCTACAGCTTCCTTATCCATTGCCGCGCAAACAGCATCTGACTGCTGTACATACCGATGATTTCTGGATGCAAAAATTCTCACCCAAACTGAATGAAACTGATCAATTTCTGGAAGAAAAACTCAATTTTCCATTATCAGAACTGTTCCGCAGTAAATAAATTCAATCCTCTCTTTTGAGAGGATTTTTTTAAGTAGATTGATTTGATTTTCAGCGGATAATCGTCCTTGCTTTCATTAAAGCTATAATCCAAAAACCAGGTGTCGTCATTTTCATTGACCGGGTTTTTATATAGAGGTTTGAGTCTTGATCTGAGGCTCAGGCTTCTTTAACCATCCTTGTAAACTCACCAGAATCACGCCTAGCATTACCATACAAGTACCAACAATAAAGTTGATCTCAATATGCTCATTTAGAATCAATACGCCAAACAGCATGCCAAATACTGGTGTTAAAAAGGAAAACACCCCTAAACGTGAAGCCAGGTAGTGTTTTAGCATCCAGAACCAGATCAGATAACTGGCAAAGGAAATCACCACCGTATGAAAAATCAGGCTGGAAATCGACAAAGTTGTCCATTGAATACTGGCTTGCCCAGTCAAAAAGGACAAAGGCAACAACACCATACCAGCGATCAGCAATTGATAGAATAAAGTTTGGGTTGCAGGCGCTTCAGCCAGCCGGCTAAGACGCACACTTACGGTCGTGGCTGCCCAGAATACACCAGCCAGTAATGCCAGAAAATCCCCCCATAAGGCATGAGATTGTAAAGCAGATCCTGTCTGCGGGCGCAGCAGGAAACTCACCACAATACCACTAAAGGCAAGAAAAATTCCTCCCCATTGCACATGAGACAAACGTTCCGCCGGCAGTTTCCAATGCAAACCTAAAGCCACAAAAATCGGTGCAGTATAGAGCAAGACAATGGTATGCGAAGCTGAGGTATAACGCAGTGCCTCACCCACCAGATAAAATTCAGCGGCAAACAGCACACCCACCAGTAAACCCGCAGACAAGTATCGTGCACTCCAAAGCTGACGGCGCACACTCTGCTGAATTAAAGGGTAAACCATAAATACAGATAAGGCTGAACGTAATGCAATTTGCATCAGGGCAGAAATATCACTGGCCGCCCATTTCAGCACGACCTGCTGCAAACCCCACAACATACATAGTACAAACATAATGGCAGATGCTTTGACATCTAGTGCCTGACGATGATTCAAAAAATATAGTCCTGTTCTCGATTTGAGCCGCTACATACTAAAAATGTTAGAAGTAGAAGATATACTTCAAAACAGATCAATGAGGGGGTGATTCAGTTAAGAATGGGGATGCATAAAAAACGATTTAGACACTACCCAATCTATATCTAGAAACCGAATGGCAACCGCGTCTGATCAATTTGATAAATTATCCCTTGCTCATTACACTTTTCTAAGCAAAATAAAGGAGCCCTTCGGCTCCTTGATCTCAAAAATCCGGTCTTACTTTACAAATGTCGTCCAGACATAATCCTGATTTTGGCCTTTTAGGGTCATTTTCAATTGATCACCCGATTGCAAGGCAGCCACCCCTGCTGGTGTACCGGTCATGACCACATCGCCTTCTTCAAGTGTAAATACTTGACTAATGTCTGCCAATAAAGTTGCAATATCAAAAATCAATAAAGCTGTATCGCCTTTTTGACGCAGCTCATCATTGATCTCCAGCGTATAGTGCACATCTTTCCAGTCAGCAATCACATCGCCTACTGGCATCCAGTCAGCAAGTACACAAGAACCATCAAAAGCTTTGGCCCGTTCCCAAGGTTGACCTTTTTTCTTCAGGTCATCCTGCAGATCACGTAAGGTCAGATCTAGACCTAAAGTCACAGCGCCAATTGCCTGCAAAACTTTGGCAGGATCATTTTCCTTGCTTAAGGTACGGTCAATACGCAAACTTAGTTCACACTCATAATGACAGTTACCCCAGTCCGGATTCCATTCAATACCAGCATCCAGTGATGTCAAAGCACTCGGTGGCTTGATAAACAGTACAGGACGATCAGGTACCGCATTTCCAAGCTCTTTGGCATGGTCAGCATAACTGCGACCGACACAAACAATTTTCGATGGACGTATACTCATGATCTCTTTCCTGTTCTTGATCTGTCTTATTTCTTGAAGGTATTTTCGAAAATGCTTTGCTCAGTACCATCTTTAAAGGCACGTTTTGGCACAATCACCACTGTACGGTTTTTCAGTTCCAGCATATAGGTCAGCTTGCCGATGGCAAAACTTTGTACTTCATTATAATGCACGACCTTGCTACGCTCGTTATTGAAAATTTCTGCATAGTCCTGAAACAGGTCAATGCCCTGTTCACTTTTTCCAAACTGATATTTTACAAACTGGCGCTTAAACATCATCGGCAGGAACCAGTAGCGCATGATACCCTGCAGAATCAGGAAGAAGGCACCCAAAGCCACATAATAACGACCAACCCCATTCAGGCCCATTGAAAAGCCCCAGATAATAATTCCGATGCTGACCAAAGGCGTTAGAAAGCGTGAAATCTGTTTTTTACCAAAAGTGGCCAGGGCAAATCCATCCTGAGATTCTTCTAGAGTGAGATAATAACGGGTGGATAAAGTCGGTGCTGACTCAGTCATAGCATCACATCAAAAATATAAAATCCTGACCCATACTATATCAAAATATGCTTAAAACTCATGGCTTATGCTATCAATTACATAACTTTGCTTTGGAAATAACTGAATTTAGTTTTAAATAAATCATTATAAAAACAAAAAACACACAATAGGATATTGGATGAAAGGATTAATCCCCTATTTGCTGATGAGTAGCACCTTATTTGCAATCTCACCGGCTTTCGCAAAAATAACGCCATGGACCCCTAATCTGCCAAGCAGTCTTGATGTATTTCAAGGCAATTCTCAGCAACTGGCCGAACTCACTGGCGAGCGTATCCTGATTTATGCGCATCCTGCCAGCAAAACCCATCTACCGACTTTTAAAACGGCTTCTAGTAGCAAATCCCAGTTTTATAGTGCGGCTGTAGTCTTGCCTGCATCCGAAGTACAAATCGAAAAATTACTGCAACATTATCCGAATTATGTCGGCCTGTTTCCGACCCTGAAATCCGCCAAAGTGATTGAACAGCAAGGTAGCATTCAACAAGTCAAATATCAGGTGCATATTCCTACCCCAATTCCAGTCTTAAATTTTAAAGAAACTGTGGTGATGCAGCATCATCTGGAAAATAACAGTATCAGCACACTGATTCTGGATGCGCCAATTCCCTATGGGGCCGGAAAGCTGGAATGGTTTGCACTGAGTCCCAATAAAACCTTAGTGACGGTGACGCAATGGGGCGATCTGAACCAGCCACAAGGTTTTCTGTTTAGCAAGATTCTAAATGCCCTACCGGAAGCCAAACTCGGCATTCCCGCCGGCACCAATGCCTTTCTGCTTGAAGCTTTACAACAGCGCTTTAAATATCCTGCTGCCATAGCTTTAAATACGGCAGTGCCTCAAGTTCAACTCAGCAATCAACAAACTCAGAAAATTGCCCAGCTCAGTCAGAAATCAGGACAGCCAGTCAGCTTTATTTTGCCCAATTATCAGGTCAAGGCCGGTAAAGATTCAGAAAATCTAAGATTCAGTACCACCTATCAATATTTCTCGCATCCGACTGAGAAGCTGCAGCCCTGGTTATCGGCTCAGGCCAGCCAGAAACTCTTTCCACGACAAATCAAAAAAGTGGAACTGAATCCAGTCAACCCGCAAAGTATTGATGCTAAATACAAGGTATCAGTCGGCTTGGGCGTCATTCAGATTTCCTTTAATTTTAAAATGCGTTTTGAACAGCCAAATACCTTACAAAACCAGTTCTATGCCAATGGCGGAGATTTAAAATTTGTACGAGGTGGAATGAAGCTTTTGCCTCAATCTCAGGGAACGCTATTCCAGATTACCAGTTCCATGAAAATTCATGATCAGGCGCCTTTTTTACTGAAAGCCATGCGCAGCCTTCCCTATCATGACATGTTGCCGGCTGTTGGTGGCAATACTGTCTACGCCTTGAAGATACAGCAGAAATTGAAATCTTAAGTTCATTTCTAATTATTGGTTTTTTATATGAAAAATTAAAAAACTACAGACGTAAAAAAACCGCATTAATGTGCGGTTTTTTCAGAATTCTTTATCAAGATTGGTGCGCTCAGAGAGATTCGAACTCCCGACCCCTTAGTTCGTAGCCAAGTGCTCTATCCAGCTGAGCTATGAGCGCGACGTCTTGATGGAGTGCATTATATAGAGTTTTCAATACTTGTTAAGTGTTTTTTAATAAAATCATAACCGAACGTACAGTAATTAAACGATACTGCAATATTTTCAGTTTTTTTGATGAAAATTCCTGCGGATTTAGAGTTAAAAACAATAACCCAGACTTGGCGAGATTTCAGGATTAGCTAAATTAATCTTCAACTACCTCATATTCATTTGCTCACAGTCTAATGGAGCTACTCCCCAACCAGGCCAGTTTTAACCTCGCCTGCCCGCTGATAACAGCTCAATACCACGCCATTTGAAGTAACTTGATGATCTGTCAGTGCAAATGCTGCCGGCGTAGAGTCTTCGACACATAGACGTTTTCCTTTGCCCAATATTACAGGAAAGGTCATTAAATAGAGTTCATCCACAAGATCATGCTTAAAAAGTGCCTGTGCCACTGCGGCACTGCCATACACCCGAAGATCCTCCTCCCCTGAAGCCTTCAGGTTAACGATTTCATCAATATTTTTTAGAAAGATCGTATTTTGCCAGTCCGAGTGATCCAAACTGGTGGATAGCACATATTTATTTACTTCATTAATTCCTGGCCAGTCTTCAGCATGCTTCGGCCAGTAAGGTCCAAAAATCTGAAAGGTATTCTTACCAATCAAAATATCGGTAGACTGCATCCATTTTTGCATGATGTGATCAAATGCTGAATCGGGTTCAGCACTAAAATACGGCGCCACCCAGCCACCATATTGAAAGCCACCCGATGTATCTTCTTCCGGACCGCCGGGTGCCTGCATTACACCGTCTAGAGTCAGAAATTCCTGGACAATGATTTTTCTCATCACGCTGCCCTTATTATTGAGTCATCTAGGATTTATTTTTAGCATGTGATTGAGGCGGATTCTGTAAATTTTAGGCACAAAAAAACCGCAACATGTGCGGTTCATTGTTCAAGTTGGTGCGCTCAGAGAGATTCGAACTCCCGACCCCTTAGTTCGTAGCCAAGTGCTCTATCCAGCTGAGCTATGAGCGCGTAACTTGTGTCGTCTTTATTAGACTACGTTATTTTCCGGTTTACTTATTGGTGCGCTCAGAGAGATTCGAACTCCCGACCCCTTAGTTCGTAGCCAAGTGCTCTATCCAGCTGAGCTATGAGCGCGACATAAGTAAAGTGGCGGTGAGAGAGGGATTCGAACCCTCGATACAGTTACCCGTATGCGTCCTTAGCAGGGACGTGGTTTCAGCCACTCACCCATCTCACCGTAACGTGCCGCCATAATACAAATTTCGGCATAGCACTGCAAGCACAGCTTGAAAAAAAACTGCATATTTTTGCTCGTTTAAATACTTTTTAAACAATTTCCCTGTTTTTAGTCATTTAAGTCCTGAAAAACCCGATAAATTTCTAGTTATCTAAAATTAGCCAAAAATCGAAAACTTAAACAGATTATTGCAATCATTTACGTGCAGTCTGCACTGACATGACTTATGCTAAACCTATCTCCAAGGATACTTTAAAGATATGATGAAAAATTGGGTCGATCCTGAAGCAAAAGCTGAAGCCGAACGTTATGACAACCCTATTCCAAGCCGTACCCTGATTCTCGAAACTATAGAAGAAAAAACTGCCCTGTCCCATGCCGACTTGGTAGAATATTTTGAAATTGCCGATCAAAAAAGTATTGATGCCCTGAGCCATCGTCTGATTGCGATGGTACGTGACGGGCAATTGATGAAAGACGGTTACAAGTTCCAGATTGCGGCGGAACAGCCTGAGCATGAAGCAACGGTATATATCAACTCCAAGGGAAGCGGTACAGCCAATATTTCAGGTGAAGATGACCTGCTCTTACCTGAGCGTGAATTGCGTCAGGTCTTTAATGGTGACCGTGTCAAAGTCCGTCAGACCTCAGTAGACCGCAAAGGCAAGGCCTGGGGCTTTATTACCGAGGTCTTGCAGCATCGTGTCAAACAGATCATTGGTAAAGTGTCTGAATACGAAGGCGAATACTTTGTTCAGCCAGCTAATCCAAATGCACATCAGCCTATTACTCTAGAAAAGGAGCTGATCGAGCATGCCAAGGTCAAAGTCGGCGATTCAATCCGCGTGGCAATTGACACCTACCCGACCAAAGAAGAATTTGCGACTGGCCATATTGTGCAGTCGATGGCAGACAAAGCCGATACCGAAATCATCATTCCACAGACGATTCTGGAATATGGCCTGCCATATGAATTCCCTGAAGAAGTCTTGAAAGAAGCGGAAAGTTTTAAAGAGCCTTCTGCCAAAGATCGTGACGGCCGTGTCGATCTACGTGATTTAGCGCTTGTCACTATTGATGGTGAAGATGCACGTGACTTTGATGATGCAGTCTATGCAGAAAAACGTCCGGGCGGTGGCTATCGTGTGGTCGTTGCAATTGCTGATGTGAGTCATTATGTACGTCCGGGCAAACCATTGGATGATGAAGCGCAAGAACGTGGAACATCCGTGTATTTCCCACACTTCGTTTTACCAATGTTGCCTGAAGCACTCTCTAATGGCCTGTGTTCATTAAATCCGAATGTCGATCGTCTGTGCATGGTCTGTGACCTGAAACTGTCACGTGCTGGCCGAGTGACCGGGTATGAATTCTATCCTTCGGTGATGCATTCCAAAGCACGTCTGACTTATGACCAGGTCGCGAAGTATTTTGAAGGTGACAGTACAGCGATTACTGAAGATCGTAGTGTACGTAAATCACTAAATACCCTGTTCCAGTTGTATCAAATTCTAAAAGGCTTGCGTGCTGAACGTAATGCAATGGAATTCGAAACCATTGAAACCTATATGACTTTCGATGAGCTGGGTGGTATTAATGAAATTCTGCCACGTACCCGTAATGATGCGCATAAGCTGATTGAAGAATGTATGTTGCTGGCCAACGTTGCAGCAGCTGAATATGCATTGAAAAATGAAATACCGATGCTGTACCGGGTGCATCAACCACCTGAGTTTTCGCGTATCCAGAAAGTTCGTGATTTCGTGAAACTGCTGGGTCTGCCATTCCCGGAACAGCCAACCCAGGCCGATTATCAGGCAGTCATTGAAGCGACCAAAGACCGGATTGATGCGCCAAGTATTCATGCCGTGTTATTACGCTCCATGATGCAGGCCTATTACGGTGCCGACAATGCTGGTCATTTTGGTCTGGCTTATGAAGCGTATACGCACTTCACCTCTCCAATTCGCCGTTACCCAGATCTGTTATTACATCGTGCTATCAAAGCCCATCTGAGCAAAAAGCCATATCCAATTTCAGGTGCCTCTTTAGATGATGCCGGTGAGCATTTCTCAGCAACAGAACGCCGTGCTGATGAAGCCTCCCGCTCTGTAACGACCTGGCTGAAATGTCACTATATGCAGCAGCATTTAGGTGAAGAGTTTGTTGGCATTATCAGTGCAACGGCTGAATTTGGTTTATTTGTCACGCTGAAAGACTTCTATGTCGATGGTATGGTGCATGTCAGCCAGTTGGGCGATGACTTCTTTGTCTTTGATCAAAGCAGCCAGAGTCTGGTCGGCCAGAACCGTGGTCAGATCTTTGGTTTGGGCGATGAAGTGAAGATCAAGGTCGCTGGAGTCAATCTGGAAGAACGTAAAATTGACTTTGAACTGATCCAGCAACTGACTCATGCGGGTCGTCCAATTCGCGCCCGTGCTCCACGTGTCGCAGAAAAAAAACCTGCACCACCTCTGGAAGCAAAAGAGGAAGTCTTCAATAATCATGAGCGTACGCAAAAAGCCCAGCCCAGTGATGATGGAGAACAGCCCATACGACGCAAAAAAGACAAATCCAAGCCCAGTTCCTACAGCAAAAAGCCTGCTAAAAAATCTGCAGGAAAGTCTGAAGCAAAGGCTAAAGATAAAGTAAAGAAAAAAGCCAAGATCAAAAAGAAAAAGTCGAATGCAAAAGCCAAGACTGAATAATGTTTGATGATCATAAAAAGAGCGCTACGGCGCTCTTTTTATTTTATAATTCAGTTAAATAAAGATTAAAAAAATATCATGCTTATTGCATCAAATAATAAACAACATTTGCATATCTATGCGATTCTGATTTTTACAATTTTGATCTTCAGTGACTTTATTGCACTCAAGTATTTTAATTTCGTGGCAACACCACTTATGAATTATTTTGCATTGATTATAAGCTGTGTCATATGTATTGGAATATTGTTGTATTTTTTAAGACTCAAACAGCATGGTTTATGGTTTCCACCTTATCATTGGCGTAATTTCAGAAAGCACCCCAAATTTTATAGTCTTTTTATCTTTCCTTCGGTCATGATCTCAGCACTTTGGATTAATTTGACCACGTATCCACCCTATCTTTATACGAAACTAAAAGGCGAAACTAACAGTATTTCAATTACTACTCAGGCTGTGAAATTCAAAGGTGTTCGAAATCATATCTCCTATTCCTTTGATACAGAATATAGACATTTACCAGTTATGGAGTTATCTGCTTCTGAGTTTCTGCTTTATCAAAATAAATCCGTTGAACTACAGCTTAAGCTTACAACAAGTACTTTGGGCAGCATTGTGCATGAGATTGAACGAATCAAGATCCAGCCTGAGATCGAATAATTAATACCGTCGTATGCTTGATTTCCCTACCAATAAGCCCTACATCTAGATTTAACATAGGAAATGACTTCGGCAGAAACGACATGACATTAGAAAAAGCAACTTTACCCGTTCCACAATTCGATCAGATTACGCTGGCAGACCTTAAACAAAAAATTGAAAACTGCATTCAGCAAGGTTTGCAATTTCTAAATAAACTGACCCAGACGCCTGATACTGTTCAGGAACAACTTGCAGTTCTGAAGCAAGTTGATACGCTAGAAAATAATATGAGCGAGTCCTGGGGCGTTTTGTCGCATCTGAACGCAGTTATGAATAATAGTGAAACCCGTGATGTTTATCAGGCATTATTACCGAGTCTAAATGATTACTATACCCAGCTAGGCCAGCACACAGCGCTATATCAAACCTATCAACATGTACAGGATGCACCGGTCTTCAATGAACTACCGGAAGCCCAGCAAAGTGCAATTAAACTGGCGCTACGTGACTTTAAATTGTCAGGCGTAGCTCTAGAGGGTGAAGCAAAAAAACGCTATGCGGAAATTTCTGCACGTTTGTCACAACTTTCCTCAGATTTCTCCAATCATGTACTGGATGCAACTCAAGCTTATTTCAGACCGCTTAAGGAAGAAGAATTAGCGGGGCTGTCTGAAAGTAATATTGAACTGTTAAAACAATATGGCCAGCAACGTGAACTGGATCAGCCGGTTGCTACATTAGACTTCCCGTCTTATCTAGCAATTATGACTCATGCCGAAGATCGTGGCCTGCGTGAAGAACTCTATAAAGCCTATACCACGCGCGCGTCAGATCAGTCCGAACAGACTGAATTTGACAATACTGCCATCATGGAAGAGATCCTGAAACTACGTCAGGAAATGGCAGCACTCTTAGGCTTTAATAATTATGCCGAATATTCACTGGCCAGCAAAATGGCACCAAATGTCGAAGCTGTGGATGAATTCCTGCGTGATCTGGCAGAACATGCCCGTGCGCCTGCTGAACAGGAAGTGGCTGAACTGAAAGCCATTGCTGCTGAAGATGGCATCACAGAATTAAAGCCTTGGGACAGCAGTTATTATTCTGAAAAGCTGAAAATGCAGCAGTTTAATCTGTCTCAGGAATCACTCAAACCCTACTTTCCGGCTCCAAAAATCTTGCAAGGTCTGTTCAGTATCCTGAAACGTTTATATGACATTCAGGTGATTGAACGTGAAGCGCCAGTTTGGCATCCAGATGCACGTTATTTTGAACTGGAAGACCAAGGCGAAGTGATTGGCGGTTTCTATTTTGACCTCTATGCGCGTCAGGGCAAACGTGGCGGTGCCTGGATGAGCGGCTTCCGGTCACGCATGCAAATTGCTGAAGGTCTGCAAAAACCGATCTGTTATATGGTGGCAAACTTTACTCCACCAGTCGGTAATCGCCCTGCACTACTGACTCATGATGAAGTGATTACCCTGTTCCATGAGTTTGGTCACGGTCTGCATCATATGCTGACAGAAGTGGACAATATTGCTGTGGCTGGTACACACGGCGTGGATTGGGATGCTGTTGAGCTACCAAGCCAGTTTATGGAATTCTGGGCCTGGGATCAGGACAGTTTAAACCTGCTTAGCGAACATATCGAAACCAAGGAAGTCTTACCTGCTGACTTGTTAAAAGCCTTACTGGATGCTCGCTTCTTCCAGTCCGGTATGCAAACTTTGCGTCAGCTGGAATTTGCTTTATTCGACCTGACCATTCACCGTGCCAATCCGGCATTGAATGCTGAACAGATTCAGACAACCTTGAACGAAATTCGTGAGAAATACGCCGTTTTACCCACTACAGCATATAACCGGTTCCAGCACAGCTTTAGTCATATCTTCGCGGGTGGATATGCAGCGGGCTATTATTCTTATAAATGGGCAGAAGTTTTGGCCAGTGATGCCTTCGATCGCTTCGAAGAAGAAGGAATTTTTAACACTGAAACCGGAAAGCAGTTTAGACAAAAAATTCTAGCAGTTGGCGGAAAAGATACAGCACTTGACGCATTTATCAATTTCCGCGGACGCGAGCCAAAAATAGATGCTTTGTTACGTCATCAAGGTTGGACGAACCGCTCTAAAAACGCTTAAACTACGTTTTTAATTAAATCACAGGGTGAGTATGATGGCTATCAAACGTCGTTTCATTGCAGGCGCAAAATGTCCTAAATGTCAGGCGTTGGATCGGATCGTTATGCTGACCTCTGGTGAAGCTGAATGGATTGAATGTATCGAATGTGGGTATGAAGAAAACCGTCCCACCCATATCGAGGAACCTGAGTCACCAGCCGTTCCGGATGAAATTGGTGTGATTCAGTTTAAACCCCGTCAGCCAAAAGAATAATTTCGGGAACCTAAATGACTCTAGATCATCGACAAAATCCTAAACTTTTATGGGGAATAGTGAGTGGATTAATTGTTGTGATTATTGCTGTTTTAATAATTACACAGTTTTTTCTCACGCAAAATGAAACATTACCGGCACATCAGGGTGANNACTGAAAATGCCACTTTGGCGAAAGAAGAAATTGCCAAACTGGAAGATATCCAGCAACAGCTCAATGAGCAAGAAAAAAGCCTGAAGCAACAGCATAGTGATGCGGATGAGCTGATTAAACTCAAAGAGGAACAAATCAAGTTACTCGAAGCACAACTGGCACAATAGTCAGAATGAGTTAGGGATTTTCAGCTAGAATATCCACAGATTTTCTAGCTAAGTTCTCTCATGAGTGTAGCCTCTCCCTCGCATCTGGTTAAGGCAATTATCTTTCTGACCTGTTCCGCTTTTCTGTTTTCAGTCATGGGCGTCTGTATCCGCTTCGCCTCACACACGGTTGACAATGCCACGGTGGTATTTTTCCGGAATTTTGTCGGCCTGTTTATCTTTCTGCCTTTGATCTTCAATAAAGGTATTAGCTTTTTTAAAACTGAAAAACTCTGGATGCACACTTGGCGCTCTGTCGCAGGTCTGACGGCGATGTATGGCTTCTTCTATGCCATTGCACATTTAAAGCTCTCCAATGCCATGGTCTTCACCTATTCCTCACCGATTTTTATTCCACTGATTGCCTGGCTTTTTCTAAAAGAAAAAGTCACTCAAAGCATGTTGCTGGCTGCTGCGATCGGTTTTATTGGCGTGTTGTGCGTGGCTAAGCCTGATTCCGGTTTATTTAACCTGATGTCTGTGATTGGCTTGAGTGCCAGCTTCCTAGCTGCTATGGCTTTTGTTACTGTACGCGCCCTAACTCAAACCGAACCACCAGAACGGATTGTGTTTTATTTCTGTCTGATCGGCACCCTGATTTCCATGGTGCCAATGTTCTGGCATTGGCGTCCTTATACCCTGACTGAACTCGGTTATTTAATTGCAGCCGGTTTATTGGCAAATACCAGTCAGTTATTCCTATCCAATGCCTATAAACTGGCACCTGCTGGTCAGATTGGGCCAGTGAACTATATTACGATTTTCTTTGCTGGCTTATGGGGCTATTTATTCTGGGAAGAAATTCCAGATCTCTATAGCCTGCTCGGACTAGGGCTGATTTTTTGTGGGATTTTACTGTGTAGTCCTGCTTTACAAAATAAGCTTAGGCTGCGTTAAGGCCACAATAGAAAAAGCACCCGAAAGTGCTTTTTTTATTTGCTTAAATTACTGATACCAGCCGAAGAGTTTAAATACATAAGGTACATAGGCAATGATCAGCATCGCTGGCAGTAACACGATCATCGGTAAAATCCAGCGCTCGTAACGGTAATAGAAGGACTTATGTCGAACTTCTGCATCCGCCTCGGCCACCTCCGCATCACCAATGGATTGCCTTGCTAACAGATGATTCAGGGCAACTGGCGGTGTCACATAACCCAGCTCGAAACCAATCAAGGTAATCATCCAGAAATGCACAGGATGAATTCCATACTGATAGGCGACTGGTGCAACCGTTGCTGAAATCAGGATCACTGCGCCGAATGGGTCCATAATCATGCCAACGAACACCATCAGGCCAACAATCATGGAAATCACCAGAATGGTACTGCTGATATCTGTCGGGAACGCTTCCATAATTTCCATACGTTCCAGCAGTCCACCCACACTGACAGACAGTGCCATCAGGATCACCAGCGCACCAATGTGTCCAACCGTTTCACTGGTCGAAATGTGTAATGATTTCCAGAAGCCGACTTGACGCAAGCTTTCACCAACAGTCGAACGTTTTACACCATGGTCTACAGCCAGCTCACTGCCCTGCTGCTCAATATGCTCTGCTTCACGATATTCAGCATTCATGGCTGTACCCGCGGTCGCCATTGCAGGCGTATTTGCTGAACCTAAGGTGGTAGTTAAGGTTTCATCCCAATGTCCCATTGGCGGTAATGGTGCAGGCTCATGACGTAACTTATCAAATAGCACGATCATCAACAGAATGACTGGCATCATGACAGGTGCAGTAAATTCATTCAGATCTGTAGACAAGGCATATTTGTAGAACAGCCAGATCAGAATGAAAATCACGATATAAGGAATCACATTTACAAAGGCACGTGCAGACTGAGGTGCAGCCAGACCAGGTGCAGCAATACGGAACTTGCTTTCAGCAAAGAATAGCGAAATGATCAGGAACAATGTTGAACTGAGCAAGAAGACGTAGACACCGTAGTGATACAGCATATCTGTCGTCACTTCCTTGTTCAATGAAGCCACCACAACAATTAATAGACATGGGCGAAGTACTACACCGAGTGAACCGGACATCGCAGTTGCTGCCAAGGCAAACTGACGGCGACCACCGGCATTCCAGACTTCCTTATAAATGATTGCACCGGCAGCAATCACGAAAATCCCGGATGCACCGGTATAAGCAGTAGGTAGTGCAGCTGCCAGCAGGATTAACCAGGTCAAGGTTTCTGGAGCCAGATTCCATGGACGCAGGATATTCAGGAACATGTCTACGACACGGGTTTGTTTCAGCAACATACCGGCCCAGATAAATAAGGCCAGATTCAGGAAGATGCTCGAAAATTCAACCAGTTGCCCCAGATAGATGCCCTGACCCATCGGGTAATCCATCAAGAAGACAAAGTTAAACCCGGTACTGATAGCCATATAGGCATACAGTGGCACGCTTAAGAAAGCCAGTCCGAAACTACCCCCTTCTCGGGTCGCCTGAGGTGGCTTAATGACTTGGTACAAACTGATCAGGGTCAATGTTCCAAAGAGAATCATCCATAGCCAGTAGACATACTTCATGTCTCCCATCGGCACCCCGGAATTCAGCACCGACATATATTGGCTATAGGAAGAATAGACTAGGAAACTGTTCGCGATCAGCATCGCCACGGAATAGACTTTGAAATCGATACGGGTGGCTGGGCTACGTAGACCGATATGATGGGTTTTTAATGTCGCACTGATTGCAGCAAATACCACCATGATAATCAACAGTAAGGCACGGTTTTCAGTCCCAAACTTGAAAATGCCAAAGAATGAGGTTTCAAAACTGCGATAAGCGCGAATACTTGGATGCGCTTCAATATGCGTCATCGCCTTGTCATAGAACTGGTAGGACTCTTCACAGACCTGTTGTGCCTGCATAACTGCAGCACGCACATCCGCTTCAGAACGTACACCGAAGAAATCGGCATATTCATCGGCGGCATCTGCTTTCATCTGCTCCTGAACTTTTTGATCGACATTAATATTACGATCACATTGTGGTGCTTTCGGTTCAGCACGCAAAAACGAATATTGCATGCCTGTCGCCGGATCACCATACAGACGCTCGCCCATACGCAGTAACTGACCATGAATCATTTCCCCGGTTCCAATCACTAAGGTCAGTAAGAGCAAGATGAGCACGACAAAGGTCGAGATCCACTCTGTCCAGATATAACGTAACAGACCTAATCCTGATCTGTTTTGATTATCGTTGTGCATGTATTTTCCTATTCTTGTTTTCGCGCCTTACATTCTTTTAGGCGCTGGTCTTCCTGTTTGCCCCGAAAATTCCTTTACAAGGGTCAGTATTATTATTTTCTGTTTTGACTCTGCATGAAAATCAGCAGAATAAAAATGACAATTTATCTTTTCTTTTTGTCTTTTCTGCCAACAGTTTCAGCTATCCCCAACATAGTTACCTAAGATATAGAGCAATGCGACTACCACTCCCCAGATCACCCCTAACAAATGCGCTTCGACCAGTACCGGACTGCCAATAAGTTGTGCAGTTTCCTGATTTCCAATGGTATTTTCCCAAATTAGTTTGGCAAAGATTAAAAATAATACCAGTACGGCAAATCCACGTTCACGTTGATAAAGCAGATGCACACAGGCGACTGCGACATAGGCCCCATGTAATACCCCGGATAGTCCTGCATATGCTTCAATATTTGGCAGGAAAAAATAAAAACTCAGGCTGATCAACGGTGGCAGAATCAAAAGAATTGAGACGAAATGCCACACAGATGCACGGGGAAAAATGAAAGGTAGACAGATAAAGGCAAGAATATTCAGAAAATAATGGGCCCAGCCGACATGCACCCAGTGCGCAGTCCAGAGCCGCCAGAATTCCCCGAGCAGGCTTTCCTGCCAGTAGATGAAAGCATCGTTAAAGATTTGCAAACTCGCTGAAAGAGAGACAAAAGCCGCCAGAAAAATAATTTTTCGTCGAAGATGTTGATCTTGCATCGGCTCCTTGAACTCCTTTCAGCATATTGAAAATGACCCCTATGAGCATCATTCACTTAATTTTTCATTAAATTATAGATCAGCGCTGAACAGATCATCCAGTTTTGAGGAATTATCTATTTCATCCCAGAAGGTCTGCATGCCATCATCTGCACTACGAATACCGGTATTTTCAGTCCAGTAACGGTCAGAAATACCATTCACCATAATGGCAGCCATACTGTCGATCAGCTTGAACTGAGGATTGACCGGTTTTTCATCACTACGTGCCTGATCAAAGGTTCTTAATGCATCACGAATTTTGGCCTCATCCCCACTAGCCTGTGCCGCTACAGCATATAAGGCATGTGATAAACGTACACCTTTTTGCTCACCGATTTGTACTGACTGTTTCAGAGTTTGGTAAGGATCAGGTTTTCCATCACCTGCCCCTGGCAATAAAGTCCAGATGACAGCACGGGTTGCATTTGGTGCGCCCCAGAATTTGGTATTATCCAGACAGGTCATGCCACGCTCAACCACAGCCGCAATATCTTTAGGTACTTGTACGACCCCACTCGAGTTAATGTCATTGGTCATGGCTTGCAAGCCACTCAGCATGCCCAGCAGATAAACTGTCTGTTCAATATCACTGTTCATGCGTGGACAGCCTTCACCCAGCGCTTTTTTATATTTTTTCTCATAACGGGTCTGAAATAACTGATAACCCGTGTACTGGCGTTGTGCAGCCAGTGCAGCCCAGCGTTTCTGCTCAATCCGCGCATCCTGAGCTTCAGTCACCTGGTTGACTTTAGAAGCACGCAAATACCGCAGCTCTGCATCCAACGCTTTCTGCTCGGCACAAATTCCGGCTGCAGAATACATCAGTACTGCAACACGAGTCGGATCAGCCCCCATTTCCTTGGTCGACATGATAGCCGGCGTTAAAGAATTCCCGGAATTACACACCATCTCGGCATCATCCATCGCCAGGATTGGTGGAACGATATGCTTTTCAGTGAAACCCAACGCCACATTGGCACCGGTTTTAATGACCTGAGAACATCCTGTTAGAACTGTTGTTGTTATTGCAATGGTCGCCATACCTTGGCATATTTTTCGGACGCTCGACATTTTCCTGTCCTCTATAATTGTGATTATGTCCATTATTCTGCTAAACATATCAGAAGCATATAACGAATAAAAGAGTATTTACTCTAATTTAGACCAGACACTTTGCCATTAAATCGCCCAGCTTCAATTGACTGTAGTAGATAAAATCCCAAATTTTGGGCAAAAAAAAGTAGCATTGCGACGGTTCAGCACATGCTACTTATCAACTTGGCAAGCCGAGAAGAAAATAGGTTCTCGAGCTTAATTCTGTTATTTAGGTGAAAATCTGTCCTTCAGCACCGTTCCCAGCCGTCCTATGACCAGGGTCATCACAATCGCAACGATCAAAAACACCCACATTGGAAATTCCATCATGATCTCCTGTGTTCGCTGTTGGTGACTTAAATGTATCTGCTTATAAAAAAAGCCGCTGAAAAATTGTCAGACAATTTATTGTTTTTACAGAGAAATATAATTTTTTGTCTGACAATTTAAGCGGGATTAGCGTGTAACTATTTATTTTTAATCAATTTATTTAAAATTTCGGAATCTCATTTGTCGGACAATTAAAGTATTTTTGTTAAAACTTTCAAAGACTTCCATTGTTTAAAAGGTAACTGATCACACCAGATGAGCAACGGACGTGCTTTTGCATGTTGGAAATACACCACGATATAAGCTTGGTGATCAATCACGTGACTGATCAACACTCGCCGTGTGCCTTGTGCAGCTGCAGTCAGTGACCATTCACGTCCATCCAGATATTCAAACTGCTCAATGTGCGGTATCTTACGATAAAACAACTGGTAGATGACCAGACCGATGACGCCACAAACCAGCCACATTATTACAGGCAATAACTGATACAGCAAGAACATCAATACAGCGAAAATAAAAAGCTGAAACACCAGTGCACACTTACTGCGTTTCAGCTTAAAACAGCGATTATCCATGAACGTAAAATTTAAGCTTCTTGATAAAATCTTTTAATTCAGGGCGTGGGGGTTCTGACACTTCCATAAACCAGTCCAGCAGGTCCGGATCTTCCTGTGCAACCAGCTCAGCAAACATCTCTTTTTCGAAGGGATCAGCATTGAGATAATAGTTTTTCACGTAGGGATCAAAATATACATCGATCTCTTTCAAGCCACGACGCGCGCGATAAATCACTTTGCGCTCTTCTAAGGTGATGTCATCAGTCATAGAATTTTCCCAACTCGTTACAAACCTGAGTAGTTTACCTTAAGCCATTGCTGAATTTCGAGGTATTTCATACAAATGACCAAAAGCATCAGTAGATTCCCCAGATTTGAACATTCAGCTCATTGCTCCCTCGTCTGCTCTATTTTAAGTTAAATAAAACATCACAATAAGGGAATTATAAGATGCATTCGAGCGCGATCCGTCCACTGGCCAGCATGCTGCCACGTCAAATTTTCAATGATCAATATGAAGCCTTTCGGGAGACGGTACGTAAATTCTATGAAAAGGAAGTGATTCCGCATACAGAAAAATATGAACAGCAACAGCATGTCGATCGTGTGCTCTGGAATAAAGCCGGTGAACTTGGCCTTCTCTGTGCCACGATGCCTGAAGCTTATGGCGGTTCTGAGGTAGATCGTCTCTATAGTATGATTCTGATTGAGGAACAGGCCTATGCAGGCGACTCTGCGACAGGATTTTCACTGCACTCCGATATCGTGGCCAATTATATTCTGAACTTTGGCAATGAAGCACAAAAGCAACAATGGCTCCCGAAAATGGCAACAGGTGAAGTGGTCACAGCAATCGCGATGACCGAACCCGGAACTGGCTCAGATCTGCAGGCAGTACGTACTAGTGCGGTATTAGAGGGTGGAGAGTATGTGATTAATGGATCTAAAATCTTCATTACCAATGGCTATCTTTGTGATATGGCAATTGTGGTATGTAAAACGGGCCATAGCGAGAAAGGCTCTGCTAACCTTTCCTTAATTATGGTCGAAGCAGATCGTGCAGGATTTAGTAAAGGTAAACCCTTAAATAAAATCGGCATGAAAGGTCAGGATACCTGTGAACTGTTCTTTGACAATGTCCGTGTGCCTAAAGAAAACCTGCTAGGTCAGGAAGACATGGGTTTTATGATGCTGATGAAAGAACTGGCTTGGGAACGGTTAATTGTGGCCATCATATGTCAGGCAGGGGCAGAAGCGGCATTCGCACATACAGTGAAATACACCAAAGAACGTCAAGCCTTTAGCAAACCGATCAGCGCTTTTCAAAATACCCGTTTTAAACTGGCAGAACTGCGTACCGAAATTGAAATTTGTCGGGCTTATCTGGACCGTTGTATGCAACTACAGCTTACTCAGGAATTAGGAATTGATGCTGCCGCAGCTGCTAAATACAAAATTTCTGAACTGTATAGCAAAGTGGTTGATGAATGCCTGCAACTGCATGGCGGTTATGGCTATATACTGGAATATCCGATTGCACGAGCGTATCTGGATAATCGCGCGAACCGCATTTATGCAGGAACCAATGAAATCATGAAGGAACTGATTTCCAGATCACTGTAATTTGAAATATGAAAAAGGAGTACATCAGGTACTCCTTTTATCTATATCTACACTTAAGACACCAATCTTGGCTTGGCTGGCACGGCCCTGGATTTCAATTTGAATTTCAATACTCCATCTTCAAAAGATGCTGTTTTCAGCTCTTTACGATCCGCCAGATAATTATTGGATACTTTCCAAGGCGCATGCTTACCCTGTTTCGGCATCACATCCGCTGCACGGGCAATATAGCCTGAAGTCAGACTTCCCATCACCGTATCTTCAAGTAATTCGGTAGCATCCCCTTCTGGAATCACTTCATCATAACCATGCTGATCCATATAATTGAGCAGACGGCAGATATATTCTGCGGCAATGTCCACTTTCAAGGTCCAGGAAGCATTGATATAGCCAATAATCAGCGCCATATTTGGCACATCACTGACCATCACCCCCTGATACAGCATATGCTTCGACGTATCCAAAGGCTTACCGTCTATCGTGGCCTGAATACCACCCAGAATCTGAATATTTAAACCAGTAGCAGACACAATAATATCCGCATCCAGATGTTTACCTGATTTCAGCTGAATCCCAGTTTCAGTAAATTTCTCGATATGATCTGTTTCTACAGATGCATGACCTTCACGCAGGATTTTGAATAAATCCCCATCTGGCACTACACATAGGCGCTGATCCCAAGGCTCATAATTCGGGGTAAAGTGTTTCATGTCCACTTTACCTTTAAGTTGGAACTTTACCGCATTTAAAAGCAGCTTTTTAAGCAATTTCGGCTGTTTTTGTGCCAGCGCATAAATCCCGCGCTGCATACCAATGTTTCGTGCACGGGTAAGCTTATAAGCCATATCTTCAGACAGATATTTACGCATCTTGTCATAGACCATATCAATGGATGGTACCGAAGCAATATAAGTCGGTGAACGCTGCAACATAGTCACATGGCCTGCTCCACCTTTGACC
The DNA here is from genome assembly GCF_002429925.1 of Acinetobacter sp. UBA5984. NCBI lineage: Bacteria > Pseudomonadati > Pseudomonadota > Gammaproteobacteria > Moraxellales > Moraxellaceae > Acinetobacter > Acinetobacter sp. UBA5984. The sequence continues at coordinate 138,037 of NZ_DJBE01000053.1, read as the reverse complement.
ATCGCTGGAACTAACGTAATAGCAGTTGCACCACTACCAATAATTACCACTTTTTTACCGCTATAATCGAAGTTCTCCGGCCAATGTTGCGGATGAATAAAAGTTCCTTTAAATGCATCCTGATTTGGAAATTCTGGTTGAAAACCTTGGTCATAATTATAATAACCAGTACAACCTAAAACAAAATTCGCTACCCAGGTTTCAGTCTTACCTTGAGCATTTTCGATTATCACTGACCATTTGTTCGTATGCGTATCATAATTAGCATTTAAAACACGGTGCTGATAGTGAATTCTGGATTCAAGTTGGCATTCTTCTACTACTTCAGACAGATAGTTTTTAATTGATGCACCGTCAGCCAACACACTGGCTTTTTTCCAAGGTTTAAAATTAAAGCCAAAAGTCGACATATCAGAATCTGAACGGATGCCTGGATATTTAAATAAATCCCAGGTACCACCTACGCTTTCCCGACGTTCAATAATTTCAAAAGAACGCTTCGGACAATTTTTAGAGATATGTGCTGCTAAACCTATTCCTGAGATACCTGCACCCACAATTAAGATATCAACCTGTTTTTCCATATTCTTCTTTTAACCCAAGTTTGTCATTTATTTTATTAAAGCACAAAACTGACAATACTCCATGTCAAGTTTGTGTGTTTGCCCTATTTTTTTTATCTTTTGGGGACATTTTTATAGCTAAACCGATAATCAATTTATAAAAAGATAAATTTTAGGCATTAAAAAAGGCCGGTTTATTCAACCGACCTTTTCGAACAACGTTTGCTGCTCTACACGAAATTAGTTAACTTCGCGATCTACTAGCTCAACGTAAGCCATCGGTGCAGCATCACCTGCACGGAAGCCCGCTTTAAGAACACGTAGATAACCGCCGTTACGCTCTTTGTAACGAGGGCCAAGAACGGTAAATAATTTACCAACAGTTGCAGCTGAACGAGTACGAGCAAACGCCAAACGACGGTTTGCTACTGTATCGACTTTAGCTAAAGTGATTAAAGGCTCAGCAACACGACGTAATTCTTTTGCTTTAGGCACAGTTGTTTTGATCAACTCGTGCTCAAACAAAGAGTTAGCCATGTTTTGGAACATCGCTTTACGATGACTGCTTGTACGGCCTAATTTCACACCACTATTACGATGACGCATGGTGATAGTCCTACTTAATTAACGGCTACGATAGGCGAAACGATCGTCCATACGGAGACTAGCTGGTGGCCAGTTCTCTAAACGCATGCCGAGTTGTAAGCCTTTGGAAGCCAGAACATCTTTGATCTCAGTAAGCGATTTCTTACCAAGGTTAGGAGTTTTAAGTAACTCAACCTCAGTACGCTGTACAAGATCACCAATGTAGTAAATGTTTTCTGCTTTCAAACAGTTAGCAGAACGAACAGTTAGCTCTAGATCATCTACTGGACGAAGCAAAATTGGATCAACTTCTTCACGAGGTTCTTGAGCCACAGGAGCTTGATCTTTCTGAAGATCAACAAAGATTGCAATTTGTTGTTGCAAGATTGTTGCCGCTTTGCGGATTGCTTCTTCAGGATCAACTGTACCGTTGGTTTCAAGATCAATGACCAGTTTATCAAGGTCAGTACGTTGTTCTACACGAGCGTTTTCCACTGTGTAAGACACACGTTTGATCGGGCTGTAAGATGCATCTAACTGTAAACGACCCACTGGGCGAGTCTCGCCTTCTGGGAAACGTGAGTCAGAAGTCTCGTAGCCACGACCTTGAGCCACTTTCAGGCGCATCTTAAGATTGCCTGATGCACTTAACGTGCCGATCAAGTGTTCAGGGTTAACCACTTCAACATTATGAGGTAAACGAAGGTCAGCCGCAGTTACGTCGCCTGGACCTTGTTTCTCTAATGTTAAATAAGCTTCATTTTGATCGAACAGCTTAATAGACAATCCTTTTAGGTTCAGCAAGAGCTCGACGATGTCCTGCTGCAAGCCTTC